>CAJKZL010000292.1 GCA_905204385.1 uncultured Odoribacter sp.
GCAGGAACCGAAGCAAGAGCCAAAACCTACCGTACGGATTATTATAAAGGATGGGGATATGAATACCTGAAAGGAATGACCTCTTCACCCCAATACACGGCTATCAAACGTGACCAACTGGTCAGTTCCGTCCCTTATTACAGAAAAGCGAAAGAGATCAGCCGCGAAGTGTCGTTTTTCGCTAACCTGGCTTACTCTTTGAACGCCAAATACAATTTCACTTTTTCGCTGCGTTCGGACGGTTCCAATCGCCTGGGTAAATCCGAAAGATTCCGTTTCCTCCCCATTTGGGTAATCGGAGCAAGCTGGAACATCGACCGTGAAAATTTCCTTCAGGAGACCGAATGGCTGGATTATCTGAAACTCAGAGGTTCATACGGACTACGAGGCAACATCAGCGGCTTAGGCAGCCCCGACCTGACCGCTTATTATGCCACCACCACCCGTTTTGAAGCGGAAGCCAACGAAACATACGTTTATATCAGCTCTCCCGATAATCCAAAATTGCAATGGGAAAAAGAAAAGATGTACAATGTCGCTCTGGAATTCAGCGTACTGAACCGGGTAAACCTGGCCTTGGAATATTACAACCGGAAGAACTACGACCTCATCGGAAGCGTGGAAGTATCGCGCGTAAGCGGATTCACGCGCCGCACCATCAACTGGGCCAGCATGCGCAATCAGGGAGTGGAGATCACCTTGAACACCCAGAACATCAAAACAAAAAATTTCGACTGGAATACAATCTTTACCTTCGGTTACAACAAAAACAAGGTGCTGGAATTAGCCAACAAACCCAATGTCTCCACCCTGAGCGTCGACCGGGGGGCGGCGATGAAAGGCAGACCCATTACCGGCTTATATGCTTTCCGTTATGCAGGTCTTACCCACGACGGTGTTCCCTTGTTTTACAATGAAAAAGACGAAAAGACGAATGTCATCAGCAGCTATTCCACCGAAACCGATATGCTGCAATACGAAGGAAGCCGCGAGCCGCTAGGCTCCGGAGGGTTCACCAACACCTTCCGCTACAAAGGTCTCCAATTGTCGGCCTTATTCACCTATTCTTTCGGAAATAAAATCCGTCTGCGTCCGTTGATTTCCAAATATTACAACGATGTGTCGGCCTTAAGCGACGAATTGACCCATCGCTGGACCACTCCGGGCGATGAATATTATACCAACGTTCCCCGTATTCTGGAAAAAGAGACCCAGGACCAATTGATGGCGGCCAATGCCAATCCGATTCTCTATTACAACCGGAGCAACCTCCGCACCGCCGACGGCTCATACATCCGTTTGAAAAGCATTACGCTGAGCTACAACCTGCCGGATCGCTGGCTGAGAGCCCTGCGCATCCAATCCGTGCAACTAAAAGCGCAGGCCATCAACCTCGCTTTGTGGGCCGACAAAAAGCTCAAAGGACAGGATCCGGAAGCGCTGGTGACCGGAGTCGGCATCCCTGCACCGAAAACCGTTTCATTGGGTTTATCCATCGATTTCTAACCTAAAACCGAAAGACCATGAAAGCATTTATCTATACCCTGAAAAAGCACTGGAATATCCTGATGATTTTGCTGATCGCGACAGCTTGTTCCGACTATCTGGGTGTCAGTCCCGACAACCGGATCGAATTAAAAGAACTCGAAGATTATCAGGCGTTGGTCACCGATGCCTATCCCGGAGCTTATCACCTATTCACCGAGATCATGACGGACAATCACAAATACTATGATTATCCCGGTTACAATTCTTCCATCGAAACCGGCTGGTTCAAACCCATGTATATCTGGTCCGACGGCTATCTCCAAACCCTGGCGATAGGTCCGGTAAAAGCCTGGCAAAATTATTACAGCTGCATTTACGAAGCGAATGTCGTGCTAAAAGGCATCGACCAGGCAAACGGCGATGACGAAGAATTGAGAAATCAGATCAAAGGAGAAGCTTTACTGATCCGGGCTTATTGTCATTTTATGCTGGTCAACCTCTACGGCAAACAATACAATGCCACCACCGCAGCAACGGACCCGGGTGTCCCATACGCCAAAGAACCCCAGGAAGAAAACGTCGTCGAATATACCCGCGACAACATCCGCGACGTATACGATTGGGTGGAAAAAGATGCCCTGGCAGGAGCCGCGCTTTTAGTGGACCAAAAGGTAAAAGTGGCTAAATACCATTTCACTAAAGCAGCCGCTTACGCTTTCTTATGTCGCTTTTATCAATTCAAGGAAGATTGGGAAAATTGCATCAAATACGGAGAAATGTCGCAGGAATTGAATTCTGCCGTACGGGAATTTATAAGCGATTACAACGCCACTTTCGATAAAGGCAACTACACGGATTACGCCAACGACTATTGTTCGGTCAACAAGTCGAATATCCTGCTCATGAACAAAGTACTGGAATTCAACTCCTACGGTTACAACGGTTTTTATGCCAACGAATTCATGAAGACGTATGAAAAAAATGATTACCGGAGTAAAATCTATACGTTCAATTCCAACCAAACGCCCAATTGGAAATGCCGGAAGTTCAGGAATGTATACAAAAGCGGCTACCGCTATTCCGACGTAGCCCTGTTCGTTACCGAAGAAGTGATTTTAAACCTGGCAGAAGCCTATACCCGCAAAGCGGATCCGGACTATGAGAAAGCCATCTCGCTGCTCAACAAAATCAGGGAAAAGCGCTTCGATCCGTATGTACCCCTGACCGGCACCTCTCTCTCGTCCCAGGGTGAACTGGGGAAAGTGTTGCTCGACAAAGTACTCGACGAACGGCGGGTGGAATTGTGTTACGAGGGTTACCGTTGGTTCGACTGCAAGCGTTTCCAGATAGAAATCAAACATACCATCGAGACAGGCACCTACACGCTGAAAGGAAACGATTTACGCTATGTGCTGCAAATCCCCGAAGCCGAACTCAGCGCCAATCCCGCCATGACTCCCAATCCCCGATAATACCTTGTAGAACCGCATAAAAGAAAGACCTATGAAAAAAGAATATTTTTCCCTGCTGCTTGTCCTGTCGATCTTTCTGACCGGCCTCATCGCCTGCAATGACGAAGATGCTATCCCTTACGTAGCACCGGAAGAAAGCCCGGCGCCGACCAATCCTACGGATAGCGCGATCCAGGTGATCTTAGAAAAATACCAGTCTAAAATCATCTATAAATGGGACCGGCGCTATGTCAGCGCCAGTGCAACCGCATCACCGGCCCTATTCGAAAATGTGCTGCCTTACATTGAATTTATGCAGGAATACTGGTTCGATGCTTATGACTCGCTATGTCCGGGATTCTCACGCAACAATCTTCCCATCGAGATTGTATTGGTGGGCAGTTCCATCAGTTACACCGACGGCGAAGAAGACAATTTCAACGCCGCGGGTATGGCCATGTCGATGGCCCGTGTGTTGCTCACCGGAGTCAATGAACTGAATCCGTCGAACAAAGCATGGGTAAGAAGCAATGCCCCCACCATGCATCACGAGTTCGCCCACATTCTCGATAAGAAATACGGACGACCTTTCGGCTACGACGAAATCTCCAAAGGATTGTATGCGGGGAATACCAAATTCAGCAACTTCACCATGGAAGTAGCCCGCGAACGGGGTTTCTGGCGCAACTACGGCATGTCCAACGAAGCAGAAGATTTTGCCACTTTCGTAGAAGGCATCGTTACCAACCCCAGGGAAGAAGTGGAAAAAATCATCCACAGCAACAGTAAATTGGAGGCCAAATACAAAATGGTGTACAATTATTACAAAAACCTGGGCATCGACCTGCATGAACTCTACGCTTATCTGGCCAAAAGATGGAATTAAGTATCACCTATTTAAACCGAAAGAATATGAAACTCCCTATATTTGTTTTGTTATCCCTGCTCTTTTGCATATCCTGCAAAGAATACGAGGATGTAAAAATTCCGGAGGATGCACCCCGGCTGAACGAACTATCCGCCCAGTACGAAAAATTGCTGGCAGCTACCGAAGAAGGGTGGATCGCCGAATACCAACCTACGGCCAATAGTGGCATCGTCGGTATTTATATGCAATTCCACGATAACGGCACCGTGGATATCCAATCGAATTACATGGGATATACGGATGTACAAAAAGAAGTCCGCTACCGGGTGGCCGGTATGGTCCGCCCCGAATTGACTTTCGAAACGGAATGTGTCTGGGCCAGGCTCTATCATGAAGCGGGAGGCGACTACCTGTTTACCATCGAGGCCAAAGGCAACGATACGCTGCTCCTGAAACCGGTGCGCACGCCTTACGATCGTCCGA
Organism: uncultured Odoribacter sp.; assembly: GCA_905204385.1. Next base: position 4,291 of record CAJKZL010000292.1, read on the forward strand.
CCTGCGTAGTTACGCGTGCAACGCCGGAAAACATCGCCCTTTTCCAGGAAAGCATCGGGACTATGGAAAAACTAAACCGCTTTGTCAAGAATGCCACCGCTTATTTTAAAAACCTGGAATTATCCGGTCCCCAGGGCTCCATCCGTGCTTTTGCCGAATTCAATCTGGACAAAGGCAATATTTCACTCACTTTCCAAAATGAGCGGAATGATATTCTGACCACCGAACGGCAATACAAAGTAGAAGGCAAACGGCTTCTCCTCCTCCCGTCGGCCATTATCGGTCAGATCGAAATCCAATATCTGGAAACAGGTGATATCGACGGAGATGGCAATATGCTTGTCACCGATGCAGGCCTTGAATTGTCCGGCAAACAGACCACAGCCCATACTCCCCCCTACCCCTACAAAGGAAGCGTGGATTATTATCTCGACGGAGATACTTATATGCAAGCCACAGAATTCAGTAATGCCATGCAGGAACTTATCGCACCTGTTCAGGCCATTCCGAACTTCGGAGGTATTCAGGTATATGTCAATCGCTAAACGGGCGCTATCAGCCCACACACTATCACACAGTATGCCGATGGGCTCTCGGGA
>CAJKZL010000293.1 GCA_905204385.1 uncultured Odoribacter sp.
GATCCGAAGGTAAGCCCAGCGTTTATTCTCCAGGTCGAGGGCGTAATAAGGCTTTAGTTTTCCCGGTAGCACAATCACTTCCAGCACGGTTTTCCCTTCCACCCGGTGGGGGATCATCCTGCATTCCACACAAGGCTGGCAATAGAGCTTTGCTGCCGCTTCCATCATATAAATTTCTTCCTCCGACCGAATACCCGCTATTTTCCCGTTGTCCTTCACGCCTATCAGTAACCGGCCTCCATCCGTGTTGGAGAAGGCAGAAAGTGTTTTTGCAATTTTCCGGGCATCGGAGATCTCGAATTTGAAATCTTGTTGCTGATGTTCGCCTTCTTCAATGAGGTCGTAAATATAGGTAGAGTCTTCGGTTTTCAAGGGTTGTTCGCTTAAAGGTTGTCGGTTGAGGATTAATTTAAAGTTTTGATGAAGAGAGTGATGCCGTCGAAGACCATTTGTAGTCCGATAGTTGCCACGATCAAACCGATGATGCGGATCAAGGGATTCATGAAATTATATCGGATCAAAAAATTGCCGATTCTCCGGGCTTCCAGCATAAAAACAAGATTTACCGCCAAGGCCATCAGAATGGCCATGATGGTGATAAAACGGCTGTATTGGACGGGAAAGGTGACGGCGGCAGTGATGGTGGCCGGTCCTGCAATCATCGGAATAGCGATGGGGACAGTAGTCAGGTCGGCAATTTTGATGTGTTCGTCGATCTTCATAAAGAAGCCTTTCAGCAATCCGGATAGACCGTTATACATCAGGACTGCACCGCAGGTAATCTGAAAGGAATAAAGCTCTACGCGGAAAACATAACTGAAGGTAATCTCTCCCAGGAAAATGAAAAAGATCAGGATCAGCATGGCGGTGATAGTCGATATGATGGAAATGTACCGGAGTTCGTCCCGCGAAAACCGATCTTGCATGGAAGTCACAATCAATACTTTCTGGATTGGATTTACCAAAGCCAGAATGGCTACGAAACAACTCAGTATCAGGTTAAATTTCATGGGTTTATAGAGGGTTAATACGCTTGGGTTTCATTACTTCATCCTGCTTTGCCTTTGTTTTGCAAAGATAGTGCAAGTTACATACAAAGCCAAGCGGGCGACGTTTTGAAGTTTGTTTTTAGGCAAGAAAAAAGGTTGCAAACCTTTTTTTTGATTCACAACCTTTTGATTCTCAGCGGAAAGAGGGGGATTCGAACCCCCGAAACCCTTTAGAGGTTTACACGCTTTCCAGGCGTGCCAGTTCAACCACTCCTGCATCTTTCCAATTGCAGTGGCGCAAAGGTAGAAAATAATTTTAATTCCTGTTCTTTCGAAGCTGTTTTTTTTGAAGATTTATTCAACCTGCCTGTCAGACGACGGATTGCCGTCAACTATCCGGGACTTAGATTCTTTCTTTTGTATTTTATCCCTATCTTTGCAAAATATATACACGAATAATAATGGAAGATTTTCAGCATATCGGTTATAGTAAAGAAGTCATCGAGTTTGTTGCGGTTGCAAAAGAATTTTGTGATTTTACGGAGACAGCGCCGAAAATGACGCAGAGGGATTTTATCCTTCGTTTGCAAAAGTTTTTACCCTTGATTTATTTAAAGGGTGCTTTATTGCCGCAAAGTGAAAGCGAGCTAGGAGGGCTGACGGAAGATTTTGTAACAGAAGATCAGTATAATTATTTATTTACGGAGATTCATCGCCTGATGGGCGGACAGGATGAATATCTCGAAGTTTTCGACGATAACATGCAATACAGTGAGGCTCCGGTAGCTCATTCCATTTCCGAAAAAGTGTGCGACATTTACCAGGATTTGAAAAATTTTATTTCTTCTTACCGCTGCGGTATTCCTGAAGTGATGGACGAAGCTTTGTGGCAATTGAACGAAAGTTTTGAATCCTATTGGGGAAAAGCGTGTGCCGGAGTGCTGAGGGCGGTTCATCAGGTCGTATACCGTCTCAGGGATGAAGAAAATTAGACGGGAAATGGAAACGGATTTAAAGAAACATATCGATAGGGAAGAAATGGACCGATTGCCCCTGTATACTTATCAGGGGGAGATCGTCGTCATCGAAGATGCCGGGAGTGCTGATGAAGTGGCAAGTGAATTAAGGAGATGCAGGTTGCTGGGCTTCGATACGGAAACCCGGCCGGCATTCCGTAAAGGCGAAAGCTATAAGGTCGGGTTGCTTCAGTTGGCTACCACCGAACACGTTTATTTATTCCGCCTCAACAAGTGCGGTTTTGGACGGCCTTTGCGGCAATTGTTGGGTGATCCTCAGGTGCTCAAAATTGGAGTGGGGATTCGCGACGACTTGCGCAATCTGAGAAAGCTGGGAGACTTCAAGCCTGCGGGATTTGTGGATATGCAGGAATATGCCGCCGGTTTCGGAATCGAGGATAAGTCGTTTTCCAAGCTGATGGCGATTATTTTTAAAGTGAGGATTTCCAAACGGCAGAGAATTTCCAATTGGGAAGCCGAGGAACTGACGGATGCTCAGATCCGTTATGCGGCAACCGATGCCTGGGGTGCATTGAAAATGTATCAACGGCTCAGTCCGGAGGCGAGTTGAAGCTGGAGCGAGGCAAGGTAAAGAAGAAGGTGGTACCGATGCCTTCCTGTGATTCGAACCAGAATCTGCCTTTATTCATTTTAATAAATTCCTGGCATAGGATAAGCCCGAGGCCACTTCCTTTTTCGTTGCGCGTTCCATAGGTGGTGATGTATTCGTCGGGCTTCAGCAATTTTTTTTGTATTTCTTTGGAAATCCCTTTGCCGTTGTCTTTTACGCTGACTAAAGTGCAATCGCCGGAATCCGTGACATCGATATCGATTCTTCCTCCGGGATAGGTGAATTTGACTGCATTTGAAAGTAGATTGCGCAATACTGTTTTAACCATGTCTTCATCGGCATAGATGATGTGTTCTGTGGCGGCGTGATTGTGGATGGCGATGTCTTTTGTGCTGGCCATCGTTGCAAAAAGCGACACTATCTGACGGATGGATTTAGATAAATTGAAATCGGTGGCGTAGAGCTTGGTTTTCCCGTTTTGGTTTCTTGTCCAGCGGAGCAGGTTCTCCAGTAAATTAAAAGCTTCTTCGGTTGTATCGTTGACCATCTCAAAAAGTTTTAAGATGTCGGGATCTTTGATTTTAGACTTTTGACAGGCTATGGAGGAATTGATCATTTTTATCGTTCCTATGGGGGCTCTTAAATCGTGGGCGATGACCGAATATAGCTTATCGCGGGCCTCCAGTGTTTTTTTTAATCTGGCGTTCTGACGGAGAAGAGTGCGCCCGGCTTTCGATGATAGCAATCGATGCTGAATCCGGATGACCAGCTCCCGGGCAGGAAAAGGAGAAATGATAAAATCGAAATTAGTGTACTTGAGTTCGCCGATGAGTTGATTGTCGATGATGGGGGTGATGAGAAGTACCGGAATTTGCTGGATCATAGAAGGAGGGAGTAAATCCGTCCGCTCCTGCCCGTAAATAATTAAATCCGCCTGTTTTGCCTGTATGGTGGTGATTGCATGTGCGATATCCGTTGCGACATAAGTATGGAAACCTGCATTTCCCAGGATCCGGACGATTTTTTCGGGCTCCTTTAGCGTGAAAGCCATAATTAAGAGACAATATTTACTGTTATCTAGTGGCATAAGATTACTTTCCGGATAAGGGACGGCAAATTTTGTCCAAAGTGTCGATATATTGCTCCAATTGGGAAATTTTTGCTGTGTAGTTTGTGTCGGATGTGAGAGATGCTTTAATTTCATTCCAGGTAGGTATAAATTCTTTGTGTAGATTTTTTAACTGAGTGCATAAAATTTCGCAGGCCTGTTGTCGGTTTTGGTATTTTTTGATTTGCTGAAGGAGTTTCTTCACCAGGTGATAGTTGTTTAATTGAGTAGCGATGATGGAGGAAACGTCTTGCAGGAATTTGATTTCCGCTTTGCTCCATTCGTGAGTTTCGCTGCATTGCATAAAAGTTATGAAAGCAAAATGAGAGCCCGATTCGAAGAGGGGCAGCACTAGCATCTGTTGACAGTTTTCCGCTTGTAACAGCGCTTGAAAAAGGGGATGTTGGGCCGTGTCTTCCACCTGAACGAGGACATAAGCCTGGTTGCACAATTGTTCTTGCAGTCGGGGATCGTAAAAAAGGACATCGTGTTTTAGTTTTTCAGCGAGAGGGGATAGCGATTTGTCGCACCATTCGTAGAGAATCGTATAAGTCATATTGTGGTTGATTTCCAGGATATGAATGCGTTCATGACCGCTGAATTCCCCGACCATTTTTAGCGCCCGCAGTATATTTTTGCTAAAGTCGTCATAGGCGGATAAGGGGATATTTAAATGTAAGAGGAGGCTGGATAAGAAATCTGGTATGGAGAGGATATCTTTGCGTTCGGTCTGCATAGTGTGTTAATTTTTTGGCTGTTTTAATAAATTAAACCCGCTGTTTATATCGAAATTATCGTCCCGGGGTTGCATTTTGCAGGGCTTTTAACTTTAATATTTTGTTTTAATAAGGAAAAATGAAATATTTTTGTCTTTATAACTATTTTATAATCAATTTGTTTGTATTCATTTGAAATATTTTCTGATAAAAAATACCTGAATTGTTTGGCAGCAATATGTTTTTTTGTACTTTTGTGCCCGGGTAAGTCCTATGCGACCAGCTCCTGCAGAACTCCCCCAGGGTCGGAAGACAGCAAGGGTATGTGGTTGTAGCGGTGCGACATAGTAAGCTTACCCGTTTAAAAAGCCTCTTTAGCTCAGCTGGCCAGAGCACGTGATTTGTAATCTCGGGGTCGTTGGTTCGAATCCGACAAGAGGCTCGGAAGAGAAGAGAGGCAGGGAAGA
>CAJKZL010000294.1 GCA_905204385.1 uncultured Odoribacter sp.
AAGTAATGTATGGCTAAATAAAAAACGGAATCACTCTTTCGAGAGGATTCCGTTTTTATAGAATTGAAACCGCAAATTAATCGTTCAAAGTGAAGCGAATAAATCCGGTTACAGTCAGGTCTTTATCGTTGCTGGCCAGATAAGCTTTTACGGTTTGTTTGCCGTCTTTTACGAAAGCCTGGTTCAACAGGGTAGATTCCTGATAGAATTTATTCAAACGGCCTTCGGCAATTTTGTCCAGCATATTTTCCGGCTTACCTTCTTCCCGTGCTTTGTCGCGTCCGATTTCCAGTTCGTGAGCGATCACTTCCTGAGGAACATCGTTTTTGTCGACGGCAATAGGAGCCATAGCGGCGGCCTGCATAGCTACGTCTTTTTTCACCTGAGCGTCGGCTGCTTTATTGAATCCCACAACGGTGGCCAGTTTATTTCCCGGATGGATATAGGCAACGGTATCTTCAGCTTCCACTTTACCGTAATAAGCCAGTTCCAGTTTTTCGCCGATCACGCCGGTGTGTTCCGAGATCTGATCTGCAATGCTGCGGCCATCGATTTCAATGGCGAGGAGATCTTCTTTAGTGGCCGGTACGTTTGCAAAAGCGGCCTCCAGAATCTGACGGGTAAAGTTTACGAAGTTTTCGTTTTTAGCTACAAAGTCCGTTTCACAATTCAGGCTGACCATTACGCCTTTTTTGCCTTCGGCAATAGCGAGGACACAGCCTTCTTTTGCTTCGCGGTCAGCGCGTTTGCTGGCTACGATAAGACCACGTTTGCGGATGATGTCTACTGCCTTGTCAAAATCGCCTTCAGCTTCCTGAAGAGCTTTTTTACAGTCCATCATGCCTGCGTTAGTTGCGTGGCGCAACTTCATTACATCAGCTGCTTTTATTTCCATGGTGTAGTTTTTGATATAAGATTAGGATTTACGATTCCGGAGGCTGATTCACCACCCTCCGAAACCGTAAGTCTGAAACCGATTATTGTTCTTCAGTCACTTCTTCGGTAGCTACTTCGGCTTCGCCTTCCACTACTTTATCAGCTTTCTTGGCTGCCGGTTTTTTGTCAGCGCCTTCTTTGTCCTTTTCTGCTTTTCTTTCAGTCAGCCCTTCTTTGATGGCTTCTGCAACCTTATCCATACACAGACTGATAGAAGTTGAAGCGTCGTCGTTACAGGGAATGACGAAGTCGATGCTGCTGGGGTCCGAGTTGGTATCTACCATGGCAAATACCGGAATTCCCAGGCTGCGGGCTTCTTTCACTGCGATGTATTCTTTCATGACGTCGACGACGAAAAGAGCTGCCGGCAGACGGGTCAGATCGGCGATACTTCCTAAGTTCTTGTCGAGTTTAGCCCGCTGGCGTGCAATCTGAAGTTTTTCCCGTTTGGAAAGGTGATCGAAAGTTCCGTCTTTTTCCATCTTGTCGATGGTGGTCATTTTCTTCACCGCTTTCCGGATTGTAGGGAAGTTGGTTAACATACCGCCCGGCCATCTTTCGGTTACGTAAGGCATGTTAATATTAGAAATTTTTTCAGCAACAATGTCCTTAGCCTGTTTTTTTGTTGCAACAAACAGAATTTTACGGCCTGACTTAGCGATCTGCTTCAGTGCAGCAGCAGCTTTATCCAGCATAATAGCCGTTTTGTTCAGGTCGATGATGTGGATATCATTCCGCTCCATAAAGATATACGGAGCCATTTTAGGATTCCATTTACGGGTAAGGTGTCCGAAGTGACAACCTGCATTTAATAATTCGTCGAAATTGGTATTTGACATTTGAGTGTTTTTAAAAAGTTTACATTCTTAATTTCAGCAATTGCCAGGTAGTCCCACTGAAGGAGTCCTGTCAATTTAGATACTAAACTGAGATTAACGTTTAGAGAACTGGAATCTCTTACGTGCTTTGGGCCGACCCGGTTTCTTACGTTCAACTTCGCGAGGATCACGTGTCATGAAACCTGCTGCCCTTAATTTAGGTTTGTCTTCTGCATTGATTTCAACCAAAGCTCTGGCAATGCCCAACCGCAGGGCTTCTGCCTGGCCCTTGAAGCCGCCGCCGTCCAGGTTTACCTTGATGTCGTATTGACCGGTAACGCCTAACAGTTCAAGAGGTTGTTTTACAATGTACTGGAGTGTGGGTAAAGTGAAATATTCTTCCAACGGACGTTTGTTGATGGTGATATTGCCTTTTCCTTCACTGACGTAAACGCGAGCTACTGCTGCTTTTCTTCTACCGATTGCGTTAATTACTTCCATGATCTGTTAATTTAAAGAGTTTAAATCAATTACCTTCGGCTGTTGAGCTTCGTGTTTGTGTTCGGTGCCTGCATACAGGTGAAGGTTTTTCAAAACTGCTCTTCCCAGACGGTTTTTAGGAAGCATACCACGAACGGCGTGTTCGATTACTCTTTCCGGATGTACTTTCAATACTGCTGCCGGAGAGGTGAGGCGTTGTCCCCCGGGATAACCGGTGTGACGGGTGTACACTTTGTCGGTTAACTTATTGCCGGTTAACGCCACTTTTTCAGCGTTGACGATGATGACATTGTCGCCACAATCGTCGAACGGGGTAAAGGACGGTTTGTATTTGCCTCTTAAAAGTTTCGCAACTTTAGAAGCAAGACGTCCCAAAACCTGATTCTCTGCATCAACAATGACCCACTCTTTCTGTGCGGTGGCTTTGTTGACATAGGTCGTTTTGTAACTTACTTGATCCACTTTTTTTAATTTTTAAATGATACATCTGTTTGTTTTTTGTCATGGCACCACTGCAATTGCCTGGAAAGGGAAAAACGCATAGTCGGGCAGACCAAAATCCCATCCCGGAAATGTGCCTGCAAGGTAAATGGCTAAGGTTCAGTCTTGCAGTTTAAAGTGTGCACCACTCCAAAATGAGGGGCAAATTTAATCAAAGATTATTTATAATCAAAGAGTTTTGTCTATAAAATAGATTTTGTGAATTATTCGTAATGAAGGATCAGATAACGTTCGGCTTTGACATAAGTCACATTGAGCAGGTTCGTTAGAGGCAAATTAACCGGATTTCCTGCATCATCGTTAAAAACGATATAGGGAAGTTCGATTTGAAATAGCCTGATTTTATATACATGTTTACACTAAATGTAGGTTTATTTTTTCTTTCTATTCCGATTCCGGGTTTTGTGCCGTCAGACCGGTTCGCCTGGAACGGTCCGGTAAGGCTTTCCTTCACTGACCGGCGGAACTCCTCACTACGTTCGTCAGACACCACCGGTCGGGCGTTCGGAAAACCTAACCGGACCCTCGTTCCTGCTCCAATGGTCTTCCGCCACAAAACCCTGCATCTTCCGTCAGCACTACAGGGCAAAGAAGGAAAGTTTTATTGAATGAAAGGGCAGGCCACCCTGACCGGAGTACGGATACCTGGGTTACCTGACCGGATTATTTCTATAAAATACCGATGGCTGAATTAATCCCTCATGTAAGGGTTCAGAAAAACAGCTGTTTGATAGAAGTTTATACTTTTCAGGTCACAGTTCGTTTCCTATGCAGTGATAACGTAAGTCGGAGGTGTTCGTGTTCGGGGACCATTGGAGCTCTGGCGAGTGTCGTCTTGCTTTTTCTGAACGCCCGACCGGTGGTGTCTGACGAGCCTGCGAGGAGTTCCGCCGGTCAGTGAAAGAAAAAGGTAGACGACCGACAGAAGCGACCGGGTCCCCGAACACGAATACCGAAGACGAACAAGTAACAAAATAATTCTACGTTTATAACGTGTAAATATGTATATAACTGTCAAAAATATATATAGCATAGGGACTGATAGCTTATAGTGGAACCGTTTGTTTGTCTTCCGTATAACAAGTAAAAATACCCAGAGCTCCCTGCAGATTACCTTTTAAAGGGACAGGGGTCGTGATACTGCTCTGATTGGCTGTATTTGCTGCATTTAGGGATACCTGGTAATCGTAATTAGCTTTCGTAATTCGTTTCAGCGTGAAAATAATTTCCTCTGCCTGTCCGATATCCGGAAGGATAACGGACTTTTCAGTAAGGCCTTCCTGTTGGAATTCACTATAATCCAGATAACATACTTCTTTGTTGAGAATCGAATCTGCATGGACAGCTTCTGCTGTATAAATGTAATAGTTTTCATCGGCTTTTTCCGAAATATAAAAACGAATGATCGCTTCATTTCCTGCTACCTGGCAATTATAGATAGATACTGCCGGAGGGATGGAGGTCGAAGCTGTGATCGATTTGTGATCGATCGTAGTAATATCGAGGAATAAAGAATCGATATAGCGGACTTCAAATTTTTCCGGGCTTCCATAATTGTATATAAACTCGGAACCGGGGAGAGTGTATAAAGCATGTATCAGTGAAATGGCTTTGTCTGCATGAATGGTCACTTTCATTTCTTTTGAAAAGTCGATTTGCAGATCTTCGGATACCGGAAGCACACTCGTTGCCGATAAAGCGAACGGCCGGCCGGGTTGACAATAACACTCGATAAAATACTCCGGAGTTTCCCCGGTATGACGGATAGGGAGATCTTCTTCAGGCATACACGCTGCCTGGAAAAAATACAGCAGTAATATCGGATAGTATCGGTGTTTCATTTATAATTTTATTTTAAACGAAATATACGGTATAAACGGCAACATGACTTTAGATTTTGGAATAAATTTTGTATGATTGTTTGCCGTTTGTTCAGCTTTATCGACAATAGCTTTTAATTCGTCTTCTATGTGTTCAAGTGAATCAGCAATGTTTTGAAAATCTTTTTTAGCCTCTTCTTTGATTGCATCAGACTCTTCCACTTTGCTTTTTATAGAAGCTGTCATAACTTCTATTTTTTGCCCTACTTTCAATTTGTAAGCAATA
>CAJKZL010000295.1 GCA_905204385.1 uncultured Odoribacter sp.
ATCTGCCTATGGCAAAATACGAGGCCGACAAGTATTTGCGGGAAGTACTGGATGTGATGGAGGAAAAAAATCTGGTATATCCTCAGAGTGCATCTATTTGATATCTATGGGCTTATAATTTTCGCGTTCCAGACGGTCTGTAGTATTGGCACAATGAATGCCGCGTTCTTTCATGGCTTTGCTACGACCGATATGAGTCTCCGGGAATTTACCGTTTTTTTTGATTAACATAGTTATACCCAATCCTATAAATGCCAATCCAAGCAAAATGGCTACGATGATGAAAACTTTCACTAGCATAATAAAGTGTTTCTTTTATTGAGTGTGTGTTGTTTTACAAAGATATAGCATTAATATGACGGATAAATGAACGAGAGGTGAAAAAAAAACTTAAATAATAGTTTCTTTCTTAGGATTTTTCTACATTTGAAACCCAAAAGGTATTGTTAGACGCGCTGGTCGGATATATGGCCGGAAAATGGATAATTGAAGTATAGATCAGTAAACATTCAGTATATTTAATTTTATAGATGATGGAAGAATACGGAAAAAATGAGGGATTTGAAATGAATGATGACCGGGAGGAGATTTATTCAAAAGCAGTAAAGGCTGGTAAAAGAACTTATTTCTTTGATGTTAAGGCAACGCGTAACAATGATTATTATCTGACAATCACTGAAAGTAAGAAAAAATACGACAGAGAAGGAAATTCCAGCTTTGAAAAGCATAAAATCTTTCTGTATAAAGAAGATTTTGAAAAATTCACCGAAGGATTGGATGAAGCATTGGAAGTGATAAAGGCTGCATTAGACGGTAAATTGCCCGAAGAATAAGTTTTTACTTATCTATTATGGCAAAAAAAGAGGTTGTTAAGGACATATTCGACGATATTGCGCCCAAGTACGATTTGCTGAATCATCTGTTATCCCTGAATATCGACAAAGGATGGAGAAAGAAAGCGATGAAGCATATCGGGGAAAAGCAGAAGGGACGCTTGTTGGACGTTGCGTGTGGAACGGGAGATTTTTCCATAGCCGCCTATCGTTCGGGTGTGGACCGGGTGACGGGAATCGACATTTCCGCCAATATGGTGGAGGTTGGACGGAAAAAAGTCCGGGAGTTGGGATTGAACGATCATATTGATTTGCAACTTGGAGATAGTGAGCGGATGAATTTTGACACGGGCACTTTCGATATAGTAACTGTGGCCTTCGGTGTCCGTAATTTCGAACATCTGGAACAAGGACTGAAGGAAATGTGCAGGGTATTGAAACCGGGCGGAAAAGTAATTATTCTGGAGTTTTAGATGCCGGTACACTATCCGATGAAACAATTATATCGATTTTATTTCCGGTATGTTTTACCTGTTGTCGGCGGATGGATATCCGGAAATAAAGGGGCTTATACTTATCTGCCTGAGTCGGTCATGAAATTTCCTCAGGGGGAGGCTTTCCTGAAAATTCTTACCCGATGTGGCTTTCGAAATGCTATCCGGCAAAAACTGAGTGCCGGGATCGCCAGTATTTATGTAGGCGAAAAGGAATAACGGTTTTTAGATTGCGCCAAAACCCGACAATAGAGCAAAGAGAAGGGTAGAAAGTGAAAGGACTTTTAACTGCGAATCGAGTAAACGGCCTTGCTGGCGGCTCACCAGAAGAAGATGATAGATAAAGAGGGGCAGGGAAAAGAGAAAAATCAGATTGACAGTTGTGCGGTAGTGGAGGAGAGTATAGGTCAGCATACAGGCCCAGGCCCCGAGGATCAGGGAAAAATGGTAGACTTTAGCACGGTGGATGCCCAGTATAACGGGGAGTGTGCGTTTACCACATCGGCGGTCGTTGTCCATGTCCCGCATATTATTGAGATTCAACACGCCGGCAGAAAGAAGTCCGATGGCGCTGGCCGGTAGAAACAGCAGGTAATTTATTTTATGAGCCATGATAAAGTAGGCTCCCATGACGCTGAGTAGGCCGAAGAATAAAAAAACAAACAGATCCCCCAGGCCATGATAACCGTAGGCCTTTTTTCCTACTGTATATTTGATAGCGGCAATAATGGCCGCTGCCCCCAAGAGAAGCATCGTCAAGCCGACGCTGCTGAAAAGACTGTCGAAAGCTGAGTACACCAATCCGCTGCCGAAAACAACCGAAAGCAAGATAAAAACTAGAATGATACGTTTGAATTCTGTGACCGACAAAGCGCCCGACTGAATGCTGCGGATGGGGCCCAGGCGTTTGTCGTTGTCTGTCCCTTTCTGTAAATCGCCCAGTTCATTGGCGAGGTTGGAGAGAATCTGCAAACATATCGTTGGCGCTTCGGCTATACAAAAAGGTATCCATTGTAAATAGCCGTCGGCCTTGGCTAGTAATGTACCCAAAATGTTGCCGGAGAGAGACATGGGAAGGGTGCGTAGCCGGAAGCTGGAAAGATAATATTTTATTTTACTCATAATGCATTGAAAATAAATCAAAGGGGCTGCAATTGTCTTGCGGAGCCCCTTGTTTTATTGAATTCACTGATTAGGTATGCTATAAGTTGGTCCGGTTGATCGGCATGGTCATGCACCGTGCACCTCCTCCGCCCCGGGGAAGCTCGGAGCCGTCGATCGTAATGACATACTTGCCGGCCTTTTCCAGGTCGATCTTATCGGCCAATACGTCGTTGGCCTTGATGATTTCAAAACCGGCATTATTCATAGCTTCCATCGTGTAGTTGTTACGGGCGTATCCCAGCACCTGGCCCGGGCCGACGGCAAAGAAGTTTGCTCCGCTATGCCATTGTTCGCGTTCCTGGTTCCAGTCGTCCGTTCCTCCGCAAAGGACAGGTTCAAGGTCCATGCCGAGTTTTTTCAAAGCACTCAGCAGATTTTTTTCCGATTTAATGCTTTGAAGCTTGCCGTGCTGGATTTTGATATGTACCGTTTGATGGGTGCCGGGATTGAGAATCAAAGGTTCGAACACCATACATTTATCCCGGTCCAATAAGGTAAATACCATGTCCAGATGGATGAAAGATTCAGGAGTACGGGGTAATTGCTGTACAATAATGTGTTGCGCTTTTTCAGATTTCCGCCGGATGAATTCATCGATCAGCACGTCTATAGCCTGGGTACTGGTCCGCGCTCCATTGCCGATGACGAGGATATCGTCCCGGGCTATCAGCACGTCCCCTCCTTCGATGGTTCTGATGCGATGCGGGGCTCCTTCGACCGGAGGAATAGTCAGGGTATTCGTTTTGAATTCAGGCGTGAAGTCGAAGATCGACTGCATAATGACCGATTCGCGGTCGCGGATTGAATTGGCCATCCGGCCGATCAACACTTCGTTGTAAACGCTCATAGAAGCATCCCGGGTGAAAAACAGATTGTGCATGGGACGAAGGGCATACCAATCTTTGCTCAGAAATTTAGTCAGGTTGTCTTTGACCATCTCTACTCCTTCTATCAGCAGCCGTGACAAATTTTCTGCGTTTTCCTCCAGCAGGAGTTCTTTCAGGCTGCCTTTGGGGGACGCCTCTCCAATAAAAGGCTCGATGCGCTCGATACGGTTGAGTACTTCGCGTTTTACCTCTTCGTTTTTCAGGATATTGCACAACAAATCCTTGACTTCGTAGGTTTTGGTCAATTTGGACAATACTCCTGAGATTTGTTTATACTCGTCCCGCGCGATGGACAAGTTGATAATGTCGCTATATAGAGCTCTTTCAGCATTTTCGGGAGTCATATTTTCCACCTCCTCTCCGGGGGTATGGATGATGACGCCATTCAGTTTTCCGATTTCTGATTGAACGTTAATTTCTACAATTGGATTCATATAGGTTTGGATATAATTTTTCACTTAAAGTTTCGATACAAAAATATAACTTAAATGATTAGTATCCTTATTATTACATCTTATAATTATGCAATTCTCCAAAATAATTATGCAAATAAATGCGCTCCTTCGTTTTAGGTCCCGAGTCCGCTGAGAATCAGCCGGCCGGTTACCAGGTAGATGTTCAGACCGATGATATCGTTGGTTAGTGTGATGAAAGGACCGGTTGCCAAAGCGGGATCGATTTTCATTTTGTTCAGCAATAAAGGGAAAGCGGTTCCGAAAATGGAAGCAAAAATAATCACCACAAAAAGGGCTATGGTCACAGTGATAGGCATTGCGAGGCTGGTCATCCCGAAAGTCAGCGTGAGTAAAAAAATAATCGACGAGCAAATCGTGGCATTGATCAAGGCTCCTCCCAGATCTTTCAATATATTGCCGAATCCGTTTTTCATGCTAAGTGAGTTGGAAGCCAGTCCTTTGACCACAATAGCCGAGGACTGGATGCCGACGTTTCCGCCCATAGCGGTAATTACCGGTATGAACATGGCGGTGACCGGGAAAAGGGCGATTTCCGCTTCGTATCGGGAAATCATCCAGGCCGACACCATACCGCCGAACAAAGCAATGATAAGCCACGGGAGCCTTGCTTTAGTTTGAGCCCAGATGCTATCCGAAGATTCTACATCCTGCGAAATACCCGACATCATCTGATAATCCTTGTCCGCTTCGTCTTTGATAAAGTCCACCACATCGTCGATAGTGATGCGGCCCACGAGCCGGCCAACCTGGTCGATGACCGGGACCGCTACCAGGTCGTATTTCTGCATGATCAAGGCTACGGAATCGGCGGGTTCGTCGGTCTTCACCGAGATGATGTCCGGATAATATAAATTGATAATCTTGGCGGAAGTCGGGGCGGTAATCATTTTTTTCAGGGAAAGCCGGCCTTTGAGTTTATTGTCGTCGTCCACTACATAAATATTGTAGATTTCATCCAGGTTTTCGGCTTGTCGGCTCACCTCTATCAGACTAGTG
>CAJKZL010000296.1 GCA_905204385.1 uncultured Odoribacter sp.
AGGATGGGCCGTTACTTGCCCGGGCGGGAGATGATTCAGATGTTCGCATTCCCAGTAGGCGTAGTCCCTGGCTTGTGTATTGCCGGGCGGGAGGGGGAGGGATGCAGAGATCCGATGGATGGCTTCCTTTTCTGTCCCGGTGACCGGTGGAGGGGTCGCCAGGCGTTGAGTTTCCAGTTCACTGAGGGGCTTCCCATCGATAAACAACTGAAAATCGTCGACCCACAACTTGCCTTTACCGGAATTGAGGGCGCCGAAATAGATGGTTTTGGCGTTTTCCGGATAAGGGATGGTGACGGAATATTCCTTCCATCCGGAAGTTCCGTGAAGGTTGAGTTTTTCCATGTCGTCCACCGTTCGCTTGTCCTGAGGATCGGCTACCTGTAGCAGCAAACGGACCAGGCCGTCGTCGATGTTCTCATATTTCATCCAGGCTTTGAGCGTGATGGTTTTTCCTTTATATCCGGTGAGAAGGGCCTGGGTGACACAGCCGAAGGCCTTGTCGGGCGATGTGCCGGAGGTGCGTACTATGCGCAATGAATATTTTCCGTGGCTGGCGGTTGTAGAATCCTGTAGCAGCCGGTATTCGTCGTTACCCCATTTAAACCAGGGAAAAGGAAGAGGCGCTCCCGCCCGGTTTTGTTCGAAACTCATATTGTCGGGGAGCTGACCCTGAACGCTGTGGAAGCATATCAGCACCAAAAGAATGAGGGCGGAAAGAGTCTTCATAGGTTGTCGTTTTTTCGGTGTAGCTAAAGTTAAGCATCAGAAGATGAACTTCTCCAGTTTCATTTCGGCCAGTTGTTGCGTTCTGCCGACCAGAGTGATGAAGTGATCTGTTTTTTCGTGTGCGGACAAAGCTTCCTGGCTTTCCCAGGTTTCGCAGATCATCAGGACGGAATCGTCCTGGGTGTCGGCAAAAGCCCCATAAGCGATGCATCCCTTTTCGGTCCGGGACTTATTGACCAGTTCGTTGACGGTGGCTAATACTTCTGCCCGGTTTTCGGGGCTTACGTGGATGAAAACATTTAAGCGGATCATTTTTTTGGATTTTTAACGGTTAGACATGTATACAAAAATATATTTTTCTCCTTAATAATATTGAAATTTTAAAGTAAAAACGGAGTTTTAAGAACTTTTTTCGGATACTCTTTTCCTTTTTACTTATAATTGTTATTTTTGAAATCGTTTGAGGAGTGTGGTAGGAATCATTCAATGTTAATATAAACTTATGGAACAAGAAGAACAAAAGCTAAATTCATTGCCCGATAATGCCTATCGGGAATTAAAGCCCGGCGAGGAGTATAAGCCGATTATGCCGGCCAAGGCACAGCCCCGGGAAGTGACAACCTATTCGGTGGCATTCGGTATTGTGATGGCCGTAATTTTCTCGGCTGCCGCGGCTTATCTGGGATTGAAAGTGGGGCAGGTTTTCGAAGCCGCCATCCCGATCGCCATCATTGCCGTGGGCTGCGGGAATCTGATGAAGAAAAACAACATGCTGGGACAGAATGTGATCATCCAGTCGATCGGCGCCAGTTCGGGCGTTATTGTGGCGGGAGCCATTTTTACTTTGCCGGCTTTGTATATTCTGGGGCTGGACGTACAATTTTATCAGATTTTTCTTTCGTCCCTCTTGGGCGGTTTGTTGGGGATCCTGATGTTGATTCCTTTCCGGAAATATTTTGTCAAGGACATGCACGGAAAGTATCCTTTCCCGGAAGCGACGGCGACTACCGAGGTGCTGGTGTCGGGTGAGAAAAAGGGCAATCAGGCCAAATTGCTTGCCGTGAGCGGATTGATCGGCGGATTGTACGGCTTTTTTATCAGTACTTTCGGCTGGTGGACGGAGAATGTTTCCACGCGGATAGTCGGATGGGGAGAGATGCTGGCCGAGAGGACAAAACTGGTGTTTAAGGTGAACACGGGAGCTGCGGTGCTTGGATTGGGATATATCGTGGGATTGAAATATGCTGCCATCATTTGTGCGGGTTCGTTTACGGTGTGGTTTGTCCTGATTCCGTTTCTGAGCTTTTTTGCCGATGGACAGACGGTGGCTGTGGGTGAAGGGGTGACGGCGCTGTTGCGCGACATGTCACCGGAACAGATTTTTACGCATTATGCCCGTCATATCGGTATCGGTGGCATTGCAATGGCCGGTGTCATAGGCATTATCAAGTCGTCGGGGATTATCAAGCAAGCCTTGGGGCTGGCGGTGAAAGAGCTGGGAGGTAAGAAGGGTGCCGAAGAGGTGGCCGAACGCACCCAGCGCGATCTTTCGATGAAGTTTATCCTGATCGGCTTACTGGCTACGCTGATCACGACCTTTATTTTCTTCCAGTTCGGGGTATTGAATAATATATTGCAGACTGTGGTGGCTATCCTGATCGTGTTTATCATCTCTTTTTTGTTCACTACGGTTGCCGCCAATGCGATTGCGATTGTGGGAACGAACCCGGTGTCGGGAATGACGCTGATGACTTTGATTCTGGCTTCCCTGGTATTGGTCAGTGCAGGGTTGAGCGGGACGAGCGGTATGATGGCTGCGATGGTGATCGGAGGCGTGGTTTGTACGGCCTTGTCTATGGCCGGCGGGTTCATCACCGATTTGAAGATCGGTTACTGGATCGGGACTACTCCGGCCAAGCAGGAGCGATGGAAATTCCTGGGTACAGCGGTGTCGGCGGCAACGGTGGCCGGGGTGATGATGATCCTGAACCAAACATATGGTTTTGTGGGAGAAAATGCGCTGGTGGCGCCTCAGGCTAATGCGATGGCCGCGGTGATCAAGCCTTTGATGGAAGGAGGAGCTACTCCCTGGATGCTTTATTTTGCCGGAGCCGCTTTGGCGCTGATCCTGACGATGATCGGTGTGCCTGCCCTGGCATTCGCTTTGGGGATGTTTATTCCGCTGGACCTGAATACTCCCTTGTTGATCGGGGGCTTGGTGAGCTGGTATGTTTCCACACGCAGTAAAGACGAAAAGGTGAATAAGATGCGCCGCGAACGCGGAACGCTGATTGCCTCGGGATTTATTGCCGGAGGGGCCTTGATGGGCGTGGTCAGTGCCGTACTGAAATATGCCGGGGCGGATTGGTATGCTTCCTGGAGCGGGGCTGAATGGCTGGCCGTAGTGATGTACGTGGCCATCATCGGTTATTTTATCTGGGATTCGATGAGAGCGAAGGAGGAGTAGTTTATCCTTGATTGTTTAAAAGTTTATAGTTTATAGTTTAAAGATTGTTCAACTGAAAAAAATAAATCAGAAATGGAATTGAAGGAGCGGTTTTTGAAATATGTCGGTTTTGACACGCAGAGCGATCCGGAGAGCGAGACTTTCCCTTCTACTGCGAAGCAGCTGATTTTGCTGAATTATCTGGCGGAGGAAATGAGCGATCTGGGATTGCAGGACGTGGAAGTGGATGCCAACGGTTATGCTATGGGAACTATTCCGGCCAGTCCGGGGTATGAGTCGCGGCCGGTGATCGGGCTGATCTCACATGTAGATACCAGTCCGGACATGAGCGGAGCTAATGTGAAGCCGCAGATCATAGAAAATTATGACGGGGGCGATATCCGGCTGAACGAGCGGCTGACGATGAGGGTGGCCGATTTTCCGGAGTTGAGTTTTTATAAAGGTCATACGCTGATTACTACGGACGGCACCACCTTGCTGGGGGCGGACGATAAGGCGGGAGTGGCCGAGATCATGACGGCTGCCGAGTATTTGATGCAGCATCCTGAAGTGAAACACGGAAAAATACGGATCGGTTTCACCCCTGCTGAGGAAATCGGCAAAGGAGTGGATTATTTTGACGTGAAACGGTTCGGGGCTCAGTTTGCCTATACGGTGGACGGCGGCTTCGAGGGCGAGCTGGAGTATGAAAATTTTAATGCCGCCAGTGCTAAGATAGAAGTGCAGGGCCGTAATATTCATCCGGGCTACGCCAAAGATAAAATGATCAACGCTTTGCAGGTGGTCAATGAGTTGAATAATTTGTTGCCTCCTTGCCAGCGGCCGGAGCATACGGAAGGATATGAAGGGTTTTATCATCTGATCTCCGTGAAGGGAGAGGTGGAAGCAGCTTCGAGCGAGTATATTATCCGTGATCATTCGAGGGTGAAATTCGAGGAGAAGAAGCGCTTTTTGCAGGCTGCCGTTGCTTTACTGACGGAAAAATACGGCGAAGGGGTGATCCGGTTGACGCTGAAAGATCAGTATTACAATATGCGCGAGATGGTGGAACCTTATCCCGAATTGGTGGACAAGGCTTTTAAGGCAATGGAAAAGGCCGGGGTTGTCCCGATTGTCCGCCCGATACGCGGGGGTACGGACGGCGCCCGTTTATCGTATATGGGATTGCCTTGTCCGAACCTGTTTACGGGAGGGATGAATTTCCACGGTAAATACGAATATTGTTCGTTGAATACGATGGAAAAGGCTGTGCAAACTCTTTTGAACCTTATCGGTCTCTGGAGTAAGTAAGCAAGCGAATCCCCATATTTGTGTAGCCGGGGCAATGTCGATTGCTCCGGCTATTTGCGAAGAAACAGTAGAGTCGATACACCAGGGCATGACATGATACAGGAGTGCATTAAAATTTAATTTGTAGCCGGATGAAGAATAAGATTTTTTTTCTGATTGTTTTGCTGTGTGCAGGAGTGTCGGTTGCTTGTCAGGATAAAGGGCGTGAAGTAGTCGAGGCTGGTGTCAGCCGGGAACTGGCTCTCCGGCGGAAAGCCGAAATAAAAAATTTGCGGTATCATCTGCATTTTGCCTTGCCTGCCGAAAAGTCCCGGCCCGTGGAAGGGAAGGTGAAAATCCTTTTTTCGTTGGAAACGGCTACCGA
>CAJKZL010000297.1 GCA_905204385.1 uncultured Odoribacter sp.
GTAAACATTACCCCGGCAACCGACAGCATGTTGAATTTCGATGTTCCCGGACTGCGCCATTGTACTCATCAGAAAAAAGATGTACATGACGGCTGCCACTAAAGCAATTCCCACTAGCACGGACACGACCGCCGACAGGACGACTCCGGTTTTTCCCGATAAAGTGATGAAGGTCCATCCGAATCCCAGGAAAAAGTTGATGAAATTCCTGAAGGTAAAGAGCTGGAAGGGAAGATTCCCTGCATCGGTATCGAAATCGTCGGGAAGGTCCATGCCGCTGTCGCTATCCATTCCGATAAACGTAAGTATCGTTTGGATAATAAATATCAAACTTGCAGTCAGGGTAATGATCCACACTATCTGCATATAAAAATCTAAAGAAGCCCACCATTCTTGCATGATATTTCATTTTAAAGACACACTCTTACAAAGATGGAATTTTTTTTATGAAATTCACTATGTTTCGATTAAAAAAATTGAAATCGACGACTTCCGGCATTTCACCGTATTCCGGCCCGTTTCCAGGAAGTTATCATTTGTTTAGTCTCCGTATATTTCGTCTATATTTTTTATGGATAGACAATTTAGATTAGCCCAATATAACAATTGCTGTCTTATAATCAATGACATACGTTGCTTGTGCATTGAACTATAGTCTGGGGGGAGCGTAAAAACAAAGGAAAGCATTTTACGCTTGTCGCAAATCGCTTTTCGATTATTATGAACCTTTTAAATTGAGTCGTATGTTTTACCATGTAAAAGAATTACAGTTTAATGCACGTGTATCTAAACCGGATCCACGATTTGCACGGCTGCTGCTGGAACAATTCGGTGGCGGTAACGGGGAGCTAAAGGCTTCTATGCAGTATTTTGTTCAGGCATTTTGTTGCAGAGATCCTTATCCTGACAAATATGATATGTTGATGGACATTGCTTCGGAAGAACTAGGCCATTTGGAAATTGTGGGCGCAACCCTCCAAATGTTGCTGGCAGGGATAAACGGAGAACTGAAAGATGCCGCCGATAATGCCGAGATCATGAAAATGCTGGGCGGTAAGCCCTCCAAAGAAAATTTCATCCAGCAAGCGTTGATGAATCCCCATTTTTTGGTGCTTTCGGGGGGAAGTCCCATGTTGACCGATAGCAACGGAAATCCCTGGACGGCAGCCTATGTGAATGCCGACGGAGATCTGACCGTAGATTTACGGTCGAACATAGCTGCCGAATCCCGGGCAAAAATCGTTTATGAATATTTGCTTAAGTTTACGGACGATCCTTATGTAAGAGAAACGTTAATCTTTTTGATGACTCGTGAAGTTGCTCATTTCCAGCAATTCGAAGCTGCCCTGGCAACGATTCAGCCTAATTTCCCTCCCGGTGTTTTACAAAGCGATCCCCGTTATAGCAATCTTTATTACGACACCTCGAAGAAAGAAGAAGCCAGAGGACCGTGGAATGAAGGCAGAAGTACTCAGTTGCAGGAAGAGTGGCAATATATACAAAAACCGCTTGAACATGTCGAGTCTACGGATGGGCTGACGAACATCGAACCGAGAGGAACGAAAAGGACCCTGGAATCTGTCAGGAAAGCGGATAAAGAATTGAGCAAACAAAGAAGCGATGAGGTTAATTCCGCTACTCCCGATTCTGATTTACAGTGGAGTAATTATCCCAATTCTCCCCGCGATTCTTTCGAAAGCGAGGACACTAAAAAAATATGATTCCTATGATTTTTCCGGAATTATGTCTTTTTAGGAAAGATTCCGAATTAATCGGTTAGATTTAAAGGACTTATCGTCCTTTAATGTTTAATGATTAAAACGGGCCGGTTGCTTTCTGCTGGAAGGGGGAAGTGACCGGTCCTTTACTTATCGGCAGGCTTCCTTATTCCTTTAAACTTTTAGGAAAATCCGGTGTTTGTATAAAAAATAGAGTAAAAGGTATATCATTCCTAATTCTGCCGTGAGTAAAAGCAGCCTATAATATTCCGGTGAAAGATAGGGCTGGAAGCCGAAAAGTAAGGATTGACCGATGCAGTCGAAATGAAATACTCCCACCTCTACACTGAGCAGATAGGCGAGAATAGAATTCATGCCGATCACTTTCAGCCAGGTCCAGCCTCGCCTGAAACCTTTGTAGTCGATGAGATAATAGAATAATCCCATCAGGAGAAAACAATACCCGCTACTCACGAGCACCATAGAACTGGTCCAGATTCTTTTGATCACTGGGAGTTGAAAATGCCATAGCCACCCGGCAAGTGCCATCCCCATGCCTAAAGACAAAAGATAAAGGAGTTTTTTCTTTTCAGTGAGTGGGGCTTTCAGGATTTGTCCGGCGAAGACGCCTGTCATGACCGTCACGACAAAGTTAAGGCTGCTGAGAATCCAGGTGTAATCGTACCAGGCCGAAAAGACGACCTGATGATGTTCGTTTAATATCGCTCCGTCCCTCCATTTGCCGAGGACCGTCCTGTCGACCCATTCCGACAGGTTGCCGGAAGCCGTGAAATCCCCTTTTCCGTATCCGTCGACGGAGATAAAAGTCAGCGCGGCCCAATAGAGCAAAAGAAGGGAAGCCGAAATCATAATCTGGGTGCGGATCGAACTATGCAGGAACAGTAGGGCGGAAAAAAGATAACCGATGGCGATGGCCTGTAGGGTGTTGCTATAGATTTTCAGGGCCGAAATTTGCAACGCCAGCAAATTGCCCTGGCAGATCATGCCTAATACCCATAAAAGAACTACCCGTTTACCGATTCGTTTGTAAATCCTCATTTTAGATTCGCCGGAAGCCAGATACTTGGAGAAAGCAAATGGAATAGAAACGCCTGCCATAAACATAAAAAGAGGCATGATCAGGTCCCAAAAAGCAAAACCGCTCCAGGAGACATGGTTGAATTGCCTCATCAAAGGAGCTAACCAAGGATAAGGACCCGTCTGGTTGAAAGCATGCAGAACCGGACAGAGAATGGTCAGGCAAAATAAATCGAACCCCCGGAGTACATCCAAAGACTCCAATCGTTTGTTGTTAAGCGACATCAGATTTTGTTTCGGACAAATATAGTGTAAAAGAATGATTAAAATCCGGAAATATATATTTCCGGTATTTTTTTATTCATCGGCGGCAATGGGGGCTTTTGTGCTATTTTGAGAAAGGAGGGATTTAGTGATGGGAATAAATTGGGTTTTTGACTTTTAGGTTAATTTTATACATTTGCAGGCCGTCGGGATCGACTTTATTCGATAGAAGGCAGGGTGCTCGTTTCAAGAAAAGGTGTTTATTTAAAATTTATACGGATGTCGACAATTTCTTCAGCTGCGTTTAAAGATACCAAACCTCATTATAGTATATTGGATGGTTTGAGGGGAGTCGCTGCCATAATGGTGGTGTTTTTTCATCTCTTCGAAGCTTATGCCACCAGCCATATCGACCAGGAAATCAATCATGGCTATCTGGCTGTAGATTTCTTCTTTATCCTGTCCGGTTTTGTCATCGGTTATGCTTATGACGACCGATGGAAAAAGATGTCCGTCAAGGATTTTATCAAGCGCCGCTTTATCCGCCTGCATCCTCTTGTGGTGATGGGAGCCGTTATAGGAGCCATTATGTTTTATTTTCAGGGCTGTGAAGTCTGGGATGTTTCCAGGGTATCGGTGGGAATGCTCGTGGTGGCCACCTTGATGAATGCTTTTTTGATTCCGGCGACTCCGGGTTTCGAAATCCGGGGAGTCACCGAAATGTTTCCGTTGAACGGACCTAGCTGGTCTTTATTCTATGAATATATCGGCAATCTGCTATATGCCTTTTTTATCCATAAGCTGCCGACAAAAGTCCTTGCGTTATTGGTCGCACTCGCCGGTTGCGGATTGGCGGCATTTGCGGTTTGGGGGCCGTTGGGGGATCTTTGCTTCGGATTTTCCCTGACGGGAGATAACATTCTCGGAGGCTCCCTGCGCTTACTATTTTCTTTCTCTGCGGGTTTGTTACTTTCCCGCATCTTCCGGCCGGGACGCATAAGAGGGGCATTCTGGATTTGCAGCGCAGCGGTTGTTGTTTTACTGGGAGTTCCCCGGATTGGCGGCAACGAACATTTGTGGATGAACGGTCTGTTCGATACGGTTTGTTGCGTTCTCCTGTTTCCGCTCATTGTGTTTTGGGGAGCCTCCGGCAGAACGACTGATGCCGCAACTACCCGTATTTGTAAATTTCTGGGGGATATTTCCTATCCTCTGTATATGGTTCATTATCCTTTTATCTATTTGTATTATGCCTGGGTGAAAAACGAAAATCTTACTTTCATACAGTCCTTGCCGGGTGCCTTAGCTTTGGTTTTCGGCTGTATCCTGCTGGCTTATCTATGCCTGAAGCTATATGATGAGCCGGTACGCCGTTTTTTAACCAAACGGCTTTTAAACCGGCAAAAATAAAATTCCGGTGGTGCAGACGTCGCCCTTTGGTAAGAAAGTAGATATTTTTATACCCTGAACGATACGAAAAGGGCAATAAAAAAGGAGTTAGAATTTAATCTAACTCCTTGATTTTCATTTAGTACCCAGGGCGGGAATCGAACCCGCACGTCTGTTGAGGACACTGGATTTTGAGTCCAGCGCGTCTACCAATTCCGCCACCTGGGCAAAGAACTCGGGTGCAAAGGTAGATATTTTTGAATAACCTCCAAAGAATCGGATTAATTTTTTTAAATAAATTTTCCAAGGCTATTTTTTTGTAAGTTTGTGGGGTATTGATGCTATATTGGAAGTCTGAGCGGGCTGGGATTGCCCGACGGACCGATCTTAATCGACCTGATA
>CAJKZL010000298.1 GCA_905204385.1 uncultured Odoribacter sp.
TATCTCGGATGGGAACAGGAGTATTTTTTGGTAGATGAAAGTTTATGGGCGGCTCGTCCGGGTCTTATCTTGACAGGACGGACGATGATGGGCCATGAAAGTGCTAAAAATCAGCAGTTGGATGATCATTATTTCGGTTCGATACCGACCCGGGTAATTGCTTTTATGAAAGATTTGGAAAAGGAATGCCTGAAGCTCGGTATCCCGGTAAAAACCCGGCATAATGAAGTAGCCCCCAACCAATTTGAGTTGGCCCCTGTATATGAGGAAACGAATCTGGCAAACGATCATAATCAATTGTTGATGTCCACTATGAAAGTTGTTGCCCGGCGTCACTGCTTCAGGGTGTTGTTGCATGAGAAACCGTTTAAGGGTATTAATGGGTCGGGTAAGCATAACAATTGGTCGCTCGGTACCGATACCGGGGTGAATTTATTGTCTCCGGGACGTACGCCGGAGGAAAATTTGCAGTTTATCACTTTTCTGGTAAATATCCTGATGGCGGTGTATCGGTGGAACGGTTTGCTGAAGGCTTCGGTCATGAGTGCGACGAATACTCACCGCCTGGGGGCCAACGAGGCGCCTCCTGCTATTTTGTCGGTTTTCCTCGGTAAACAAATCACTGAGATTCTGAATAGGTTGGAAGTCTCTGAACGTGGAGAAAGGATTTTTTTCGATAAAAAAGCCGGCTTTAAAATGGAAGGGATTACCCATATACCGGAATTGTTTCGCGATACCACGGACCGCAACAGAACTTCTCCTTTTGCATTTACCGGCAACCGTTTTGAATTTCGGGCCGTAGGATCTTCCGATAATTGTGCCGATGCCATGATCACACTGAATACGGCGGTAGCCTGTCAGTTAAAAGAGTTTAAGGCTGCTGTAGATAAATTAATTGCCGATGGGGATAGTAAAGAAAGTGCTATCTTTACCCTATTGAAGCGATACATAATGAATTGCAAGTCTATACTTTTTGAAGGAAACGGCTATAGTGACGAATGGAAAGCAGAAGCCAGGCGGAGGGGATTGGATTGTGAAACCAGTGTACCTTTGATTTTCGACCGTTTGCTGGACCGGGAAAGCGTCCGTTTATTCGAAGAAACGGGAGTACTCGACGAAGTTGAATTGCATGCCCGGGCGGAAGTCAAATGGGAGACTTACACTAAAAAGGTGCAAATTGAAGCTCGTATTCTGGGAGATCTGGCTATGAACCATATCCTTCCCGTAGCTTCCCGGTATCAGAGCATGCTGCTGGACAAGGTCCATAAGTTTATGGCTGTTTTTCCACGGGAAAAAGCTTTAACTTTGGCAGAACAAGACCTCGAATTGATCGATAAGATCGCCAAACATATGAAGGGTATACAAACCCAGGTAGAAGAAATGGTTGAAACCCGCAAGCGGGTTAATAAGATAGAGAATGTCCGGGAGAAAGCCATCGCCTATCATGACCGGATTGCAACTACTTTTGATCTTATCCGAGCTCATATCGATAAATTGGAGTTGATTGTAGACAATGAAATGTGGCCGCTGCCTAAGTACCGGGAGCTGTTGTTTTTAAGGTGATATATTATATGAGAAGGGGCGGGATTTCCCCCTGCAATTGAAATATAAACATAAACAGAAATGAGTGACGCGATAAAACATGAATGCGGAATAGCCATGGTCAGATTGCTGAAGCCTCTGGATTACTATCGGCAGAAATATGGAGATGCCTTATGGGGCTTGAATAAGCTCTATCTTTTGATGGAAAAACAGCATAATCGGGGTCAGGAAGGAGCCGGAATGGCAACCGTAAAATTGCATGCCCGGCCCGGTGAGGAGTATATTTTCCGGGAAAGGGCGGAAGGAACCGCTGCGATTCAGGAAATATTTTCTGCCGTAGCGCGTGCAATGGCTGATTACCGGAAAGCAGAACCGGAAGCTCCGGTAGAAAATTTGCCTTTTGCCGGAGAGATGTATATGGGACATTTACGCTATAGTACGACGGGGTGTTCGGGGATTTCTTATCTGCATCCCTTCCTGCGGCGTAATAATTGGAAGAGCAGGAATTTATCCCTGGCGGGTAATTTCAATCTGACAAATGTCGATGAGGTGTTCAGCTATATTGTGGATCGGGGGCAGCATCCCCGGCATAATGCGGATACTTTCATTATTTTGGAACAACTGGGATATCTTTTGGATTATGAGGTGGAAGGCCTTTACCGTAAGTACAAGGAATCGGGCTTGAGTGGTCAGGCGATGAACGAGGCAATTGAAGAAAATATCGATATAGAAAAGATTCTCAGGGAAGCTTCCCGGCATTGGGACGGCGGCTATGTGATCACCGGTTTGGTGGGAAGCGGGGATATGTTTGCTTTTCGCGATCCTCAGGGGATCAGGCCCGCCTTTTGGTATGCCGACGAGGAAGTGATCGTAGTTGCTTCCGAACGTCCCGTGATCCAGACCGTCTTTGATTTGGAAGTTGCTGAGGTGAGAGAGTTGAAGCCCGGACAAAGCATTATTGTGAAACGCAGTGGAAAAATGAAACTGAGCCAGATTCACAAAGCCGTGAAAGTATCTCCCTGCTCGTTTGAACGGATTTATTTCTCCCGGGGGAGCGATTGTGATATTTATAGAGAAAGGAAAGAATTGGGCCGCTTGTTGACCTTGCCTATTCTCAAGAGCGTGGATTACGATATCGATCATACGATTTTTTCGTTTATACCCAATACGGCGGAGATCGCCTATTACGGGATGATGCAGGGGCTTGAAGCCTGGTTGGATCAGCGGAAAAGCGAAATGATCTGTGAACGGAAAGATCGGTTGACCGCTGATCAGGTACGGGAGATTTTGGCTAAGCAAATCCGTACGGAGAAATTGGCGATTAAGGATATCAAATTGCGGACATTCATTGCCGAAGGAAATAGCCGCAACGATCTGGCTGCCCATGTGTACGATACGACTTACGGAACCGTGGAGAACGGTGTCGATTCTATTGTGGTTATCGATGACAGTATCGTCAGGGGAACCACTTTACGGCAAAGTATCATCCATATTTTATGCCGCCAAAAACCGAAAAGGATCGTTATCGTTTCTTCTTCTCCGCAAATCCGCTATCCGGATTGCTACGGTATCGATATGTCCCGTATGAGTGAGTTTATCGCTTTTCATGCTGCTGTCACTTTGTTGAAGGAGAAGGGCATGGATAATCTGATCCGCGAAGTATATGAGAAAAGTAAGCTTCAGGAAAATTTACCCAAAGAAGAGGTGGTGAATTATGTCCGGGAAATATACGCTCCTTTTACCGATGAAGATATCTCTGCAAAGATTGCTGAGATGATCACTCCTGATGAGTGTCCTTCAGAGATTAAGGTAGTCTATCAGACAATCGATAATTTGCATAAGGCTTGTCCGGGACATCAGGGTGATTGGTATTTTTCGGGCAACTATCCTACGCCCGGTGGAAACCGTATGGTGAATCAGGCTTTTATAAATTGGTACGAAAGCAGAGCCGTTCAGGAAAATAAATAATTACCTTTGTATCTCGTATAGAATAATGTCTGTGGAGGGTTCAGAGCGTAAACAGGCTTCTTTTAATTTAATAGGCTGTGATTCAAAAAATAAAAACCTGGATGCTTCCGTTAGCGATGTTGACGGGAGCATTCTTTTCTGATTTTTTTCAGACCCTGGCGTTTTTAACGCCCTATTTGATTTTTTGCATGCTGTTTATCACCTATTGTAAACTCTCTTTCAGGGATTTACGCTTTAGTCCTTTGCATTATTGGTTGATTTTAATTCAGTTGGTGGGCTGTTTGTCGATATACGGAGTTTTGGCAGGGTTCAATCCGGTAGTAGCCGAAGGCTGCCTGATTTGTGTCTTAGCGCCTACAGCGACGGCCGCTGCGGTGATTACGGGTATGTTGGGAGGCAATGTGGCTTGCCTGGCGGCCTATACGCTGATCAGTAGCTTTGCCGTGGCTTTGACTGCTCCCCTGATATTTACTTTATTGGGCGAACATGCGGAACTTACCTTCTGGGATTCTGTTTTGTATATCTGCCGGCAGGTGATGCCTTTGTTGGTGTTGCCTTGTTTGCTGGCTTTTGTTTTGGAGAAAGTCCTTCCTGCCGTTCACCGGCAGCTAAAGAAATTACAGATTCTCTCTTTTTATTTATGGGCGTTAGGATTGACTATTGTAACGGGTAAAACGGTCTATTTTATTGTTCACCAGGATAATGCGAATTTGGCAGAAGAATGGTGGATGGCTGCTTTAGCGCTGGTGATCTGTGTCGTGCAATTTGCTTTGGGACGTTCTATCGGCCGTCGGTATGGAGATCCGGTATCCGGGGGACAAGGATTAGGGCAAAAAAATACGATTCTCGCCATCTGGATGGCACAGGTTTATCTGAATCCCCTGGCTTCGATCGCTCCTGCTTCCTATGTGCTGTGGCAAAATTTGATCAATTCATGGCAGCTATGGAAAAGAGAAAGAATGAACTGAACCTATTTACGCTGACAGCAAGATCTATGCTGACAAAAAGAAAAAATACCTTTGTTTCCTTTTCGCCAGCATTATTTTGTATTTTTGCAAAGAATAACAAAGTGTAAATGAATATAAATCAGAATTATATAGAAGCAGTAAAGACTATAAAAGGAGCTATTCTACGCAGCCAGTACCGTGCTGCTGCATCGGTGAACAAGGAACAGCTATCTCTTTATTACGGAATCGGACGTTATGTGTCGGAAAATTCCCGTACAGGCTTTTGGGGGAAAGGTGCATTTGATCTAATATCTTCTGTTTTGCAATATGAATTGCCGGGGCT
>CAJKZL010000299.1 GCA_905204385.1 uncultured Odoribacter sp.
GGATATTTCTTGATCTCGATACGCCAGCCAGCACCGTCGGTCAGATGCCAATGAAACCGGTTGAGCTTGTAGCGGGCCAGCAGATCGAGTTGCCGTTTGACAAACTCCTTATCCCGGAAATGACGCGATACGTCGAGCATGAAGCCCCGGTAAGCGAAACGCGGAGCGTCTTCGATCGTAACGGCGGGAATACGTTGCCCCGTATGCTCTGCCAACTGCGCCAGCGACTGCAAACCGAAAAACAAAC
The DNA here is from genome assembly GCA_905204385.1 of uncultured Odoribacter sp. The sequence continues at coordinate 248 of CAJKZL010000299.1, forward strand.
CGGCTGCATCAGGAGCCGTAATCGTCATGCTGTCGCGGACGACATCAAGCCGATAACTCTCGGTGGCACCTTTATCTGCAATCCGCAACCGCAGAGCCGGAATATCGCCTTCGAGGGCTTCGACAAAAGGAACGGGGAAAAACCGGCCTGCAACCGAACGCTCCATCCACGCTGCAAGATCGGCTTTTTCCTGCCCCTCAAGATCAGTGACATAAGTCAACGTCCGAGGCATACGGAATGTCCCTTCACCCCAATTCACATGCTGCGGAACGGGAATGATTCCCGTAGAAAAGGTCTCCGACGGCCGGCTGCATGCCCCGGCAAACAACACTGCGGCATGAAACAGATATCGTAATTTCATAGTTTATTTTTTAATTAAAAAGCGGACGGCTTGCAGGCCGCCCGCTTCGATACATAGCACTGCATTTTTCCGTACAACGAGGTCCGTTGCTTAAAATAGGGATTCAAAAAACAGGACCATTTCGAAAAAATGTATGTCGCTTACCAATTGGTGTCAATAAAATCCGGATTTCTTCCTTCCCCGTAGGCATCATATCCGTGGCCCGTCTGATCGACAATCCGATTATAGAAAATGCGATTAAGAATCGGGTCTCTACGAGGCTCTTCAAGCACTTCGCATTCGTTCATCTTCCAATAGGCCAGCAAGCCGGGCGACTGCGGATCGACAACCACCAAATCCTTGTTGTTGGCGATTTCATTCGACGAGAGCGCCCGCGACCAGACACGTGCCTCGGCCAAATAACCGTTAAGCGGACGGTTACCCTGATAAACCGAAGCTGCACCCAAACCAAATCCGATATGGCTGCCGCCATCCAACTTATGATAACCTGCAATATCAACCGTCTCTCCCTGGTGCTTTTGCTCGGCAACAAGTTTTCCGTCGATGTAAACACGCAACACAGAGCGCGACCATACGGCAGCCACATGGTACCATTGGTTCAAAGCACAAGGCGAACTGATAGCTGCCGGCTGATAATCGCCTTTGCAGACCTGGAGCACGTCATAGCCGATCTTCACATCGCCGAAACGCATACAAACTTCACCCTCAAAGCCCATAATCGACGATATGTAAGGATCGCTCTCCTTAAATGCATTAACCATAACACGGCATTCAAGCGTCACCTCCTGCATCGTTTCGAGATTCAATCCTTCAAATGAGGGATGCTCGGGGAAAGTCGGAACAAAGCACTTGTTGCCTGACCCAATATAGACCGCTTTACTCCTAACCGGTGCCCGGAATACAAGAAAAAGCTTACTCGACGATTCCAAGATCGACATGCCTCCGTCCGTAGAGGCGATCTTGACCGGCAGACAATAGAATGTTCCCGGTTTCAGTTCCTCGTTCACGACAACTTCGACACTTTCCGAAACATTTTTACCGGCAGCAATCACCACTTCTTTTTTCGCAAACGTAAAGTCTTCGAGTGCAACGGCAGTCCGTCCGTATCTGTCATTATAATCCGCAACCAGTTCCGGACATGCTTCAAACGACACATGCGTATCACGGTCGACAATCTGTGCCGCCGAAACTGTAAATTCGGCTTTTTCTCCAGCTTGGGAGATCGTAATGGTTTTAACCTCTTGCCGCTGTGCCTCGGTGATATAAATCGACGGTATGTATTCGGAAGCCTCCTGCCACCCTGCAAGCGCAGCCATACCTGCGACAAAAACAATAAAATATTTCAGGTTCATAGTTTTTCCGTATTTAACAATTAATTCGAAGCAATGGCATTGAATTCATTGCATCCTACATAACCATTGAGCGCACTCTCTTTATCGCAACGATAGGTCATTCGGACAAAACGGCAAGAAACAGGCTTATAGAATTTCACATACTGCCAATCATCACCGCTCAAAGCCAAAGAGACGAAAGAATCCCCCGATTGCGAAACCCAATGCTGACCGTCTTCGCTCGTCTTCACGTCATAAAGCCGTAATACCTTATAATAGCCTAAACCATACATGGGACGGATGCGGAAACCTGCAAGCGTATGAACATTCACCATATCGACAGTCGCCGTCACGGAGCCGTTTGTAATATACCAGCCTGATTGATTCATCGCTATTGCTCCGTCGAACATTTGCGAAGAGACGAGCCCTTCTGCACCCGGAGCATCATAAGTCCATCCGCTCATATCCGCAATCACCGTACCGGGAACCCGCGTAGCATTTTCCTCAATATTCCCTTCCATCTTTTTGAATACCACGAATTTAACAATATCCTTATCTCCAATGGTATTGAAATCCGCATTCCCGCCAAGATCGACTTTCAAAACCACCATCGATCCGTCCGACGTCAGTTTTTCATAATCAACAGCCTTAATCTCAACAGGGGTGGTCGCCTGACTATTTTTCGGAAGCAACAACTCGTCTGGAAGCGTTACATCATTCGCAGACATCGGGGTGTATTTCGTGCCGTGCTGTTTGTTATAACTATCAACCAAGGCAGGATCAGCCACAATGGAAAATTTGCTATCGACAGGCACTCCGATGGAGGCCTGCAATTGCAACGTATAACCTTTCTTCTCAATGACCATACCGTCTTCTCCTTGCATCACAGAGATTTCAGTCACCTGCTCCATTCCAGGAAGCGACAGAACACAAACCTGCTGCTTCGTCTTCAACTTAAGGTAACAAACCTCTTTGTCGGTATTGGCAGAAAAACCTGAATGCTTTGAGAAATCAACACGCACTGGAACCAAATATTCCTCATCACCCAATGTCGTAACATCTGTAATGCCGACGATAACCGGAGTTTCCGAATCCTGTGACCCGGCCACGAAATGAAGCGGTCCGGAAAAAGAGATAAGTGCGGGATCCAGCGTTTTATATTCCGTATAATAATAATTGTTATAAGCCGTCACCAGACTGTTGTCCACAACCAGCGGAATCTCGGCATCGGCTGTCGGGACACCCGTCAACGAGCCCGTCAACGAGAACCGGATGCCGTCACTCATGCCCGAAGGAAAGACCGGAATCTCGAAAGCGTACTCGCCTGCCTCGTTCAACGTAACCAAATTTTTCGAATAGTCCCCATGCGGGGCCGGATTTGCATACTGAATCGCCTGACGCATATATTTATAAGGCATATCCGAATGGCCATATTCATACTCCATGTGATAAGCGCCAAAGCCGCACGAAGTGCCATTTACCGCAAAATCGGCCATACCCTGCAACGACATCATCTGTTCACCAGATAAGGTCGTATGAGGTCTACCGCCACTTTTCCAATAAGACTCGAAATTTTCAGTAAAAATAAGCTGATCGGCTTTCCAGCCCACCCGTTCTGCACTTGCCGTACGGCTTGTCAATGATGTATAGCCCATGGTCGCAGACGAGCATCCATAAGCCTGCGAAACGCCATAATTACAAAGTTCGGCAATACCCTGATCAAGAGCATCAATGTTACCGTCGATCAGGAACAGACGTCCTGTCCCCGATTTAGGACCGATATATTGGCTCAACTCTTCGCAGAACTTCTTAAACAGTCCGGGCGTGGTATTCAGCGGTCCCAAATGGTCTGCAGCGGTTTCGAAGTCAATATCAATACCGTCATATTGATATTTATCAATTGAATCCTTGCCCCATGCCCTGGCATAGTCTTTAAGGGACTCATCGGTGATCTGACCGTCAACCTTGAACTCTTCGGGAACATCTTTTGCTGAAATGCAGAAAACAACCTTCGTCCCCAATACCTGCTGCACGAAAGCTTTGTCTTCGATCTGCTCCCGGCTCAAACTGTGCCACTGACTCCACATGGAGATAATATCCATCGAGTCGGGTGCACTGCGCAAACGGCTCTGTTCTGAAGCGCCAATAGCTGTCCAAGAACCAAACCAGCCGAAAGCGAGTTTGTGATCCGTTTTCTTGTAAGCACGCAAACGGGCATAATAAACATCGTCACGTACGATGGGCGACTGTAATTCCGGACGTTGGATTTGAACCGGCTCAGGAGTGGTCTGCTTCTCACAGGAAATGAACGCAATTCCACAAACGAGCGGCAACAGAAAATGTTTTATACTATTTTTCATAATGAAATTCATTTGTGATTTCTATTCGACTTTTATCGGGCATCCCACCAAAGTCGGGTACCTCCACTGTCGGGTCCTCCCAACAAGCGCGTCGCAGCATTCACGGCTCCGGCGTTGTTCGCATACTCGCTCTTGGGGAAAATCACCCGTCGAATCTGCTTATTTTTGTCAATCGACGGATCGTTGCTATTTTCGTTAATCGGGAAAAGTTTCGGGAAACCCGTGCGACGGAACTCGGCCCATGCCTCCATCCCATTAGGGTAGAGGGCGATCCACTTTTGAGTAATGATTCGCTCCAACTCATTTCCATCTTCGGCCCACTTCACAGAAACGGTTCCTAATGCATTCTTTGAATACTTGGTCGGATTTTCCGACATATCTATGAATCGGGCAGGGGTCTTCATACTCTGCGCATAATCGGCAGCATCAGATGCGGACAATCCGTTCTCGAGAAACGACAGACGAATGCCCTCTTCATAATCGGATTTGGCCCCGCTCTTA
>CAJKZL010000300.1 GCA_905204385.1 uncultured Odoribacter sp.
CAGCAGGGCGTTTACTGCTGCCAGAACTGCGCTGTAATCATACACCGCCGCAATCAGCTTTTTCTTGCGTTCCTCACCGTTGCCCCACTTCCCGGCAACCACTTCACGGGCGATTTCCTGAACGGATTTCTTCACCGTGACCGCCGTTCCCTGTTCCGTGGTGATGAAGGTATCAAATCCGGCTGCTTTCAGCTTTGCCGCCATAGCAACCGCATTTTCCTTCTTACTGTATGCACCAACCTGAATTTTGTAATAGCCGCCCGCCTGAACCATGTAGGTATCAAAGCCCGCCGCCTTTACCTTTTCAAGCTGTGCATCAGCGTTTGCTTTCTTTGTGTATGCCCCGGTCTGCACACGGTACAGAGTGCCGGAAGGATTGGAAGCCGTACCGCCGCCCAACTTTGCCGTTACTTTTGCGGCAAGATCGCCCAAACGGTTATACAGCCAATCGCCCGGACAACTCTTGTTTGCAAACCATCTATGCACGGTGATAATCATTTCATCCGCTGCCGGGTTGTATGCAAGGGTTTTTTCCTTATCGGCAAACCAAAGCAGTTTAGTTTTCCCGTAACGCTTGCAAATATCGGAGCAAAGGTCAATCAGGCTTGCATATACCGCATCCGTAATTGCATACGGTTCAGTTTTATCAGAAGCGCATTCAATCGTGATTGCCCGCTGATCGTTGGCATTGCTGGAAGAACACCAAGAACGGTTGTCCTCGTCAACGCAAAGGGCAATTCGCCCATCCTTCCCAATGCCATAATTGCATCTAAGGAGCCGCCTGTTCGAGTAGCAGATCGTATGCCAGCATGCCTGCGGCTGCCAATAACATACGGTATTTGGGAGCATTTCCGCTATTGCGGGCGACGGCTGCCCAGGCATAGGTGAGAAATAGCCAGTTTATACCGATCAGGGGAGGGGTGCCCCACCAGCGTACGCCGAAATGGGAGGTATTCTGATACCGGCCGAAGACCCATCCGGTTTGTACTCCGATTAATTCGACCAGAAATCCGATGAGGGCTATGAGTGCGAACGACCCGACCATAGTGCGGGTGTACCGGCTTCCTGCAAAGAAAAAGAGAACGGACACGGTCAGCAGCAAGGCCAGTGGAGTCATGCGTAAAGCTTCGGGGCGGGTCTGGGGATTTAGGATGAGGTAGGTACCCATCCCGTAGACAAAAAATGCCAGGAGCAGGCAGACAACCAGTTGGAGGGGCTTACGATCGATGAGTGTCAGGCGTTCCATATTTTAAATCCTTTTGAGAAGCCGGGGAAATATGGCTTTGAACCAGACGGTATAGTGGTCGGGATGGTCGAGTACATCTTTCGCTAACCGTTGGGTGGGCACGAATTTCCATTCGCCGACTTCTGCGGGGTTTGGAACAGGGGTGTCGACAGTATATCCGGTGAATATATGGTCGTATTCGTATTCTGTCAATTTTTCTTCGAGTTGAGCCTGATAGGTCAGGCAAAATTGTTTTTTGAGTGGACAGAAGAGGCCCATTTCTTCCTTTAGCCGCCTCTGTGCAGCATCTTCCGGACGTTCTTCCGGGTAAGGGTGGGTGCAGCAGGTATTCGACCATAGCCCCGCTGAGTGGTATTTCCTGCCGGCCCGTCGCTGCAACAGCCATTCCCCCCCGGCATTAAAGATAAATACGGACACTGCCCGGTGGAGAAGGCCTTGACGGTGGGCTTCCAGTTTTTCTATAGTCCCGGAAGGCCGGTCGAGCAGGTCGACCAGAACGACTTGGGGAGATGTGCAGACGGGATCGGTCATATTATATGAGGTTGATTTTGTTCATAATGAGACTCCTGGAGAATAGAAGGGCTTTGCTGAAGTCAGGAATCCGGATGCGTCGGCGAATCAGTTCGCCGACGGGAGTTTTTTTTATTTTTTGCAAAAGTTTGGTATAATAGATATAGGCCATAAAGACCCCAAGCCTTGCTTTAGGGGGCAGTTGCCGAATGCCTTGGTAAGCTTCTGCAAATTCCGTCTCTATCTCGGCGATGATTCGTTGTTTGCATGTTTCGTCGAAACTTTGTCGGTTCAATTCAGGAAAATAATGCCTTTTGAGTATTTCCTGGTCTGTACGCAGGTCCCTTAAGAAATTTACTTTCTGGAAGGCAGACCCGAGTTTCATGGCCGGTACGCAAAGTTTTTCGTATAGTCTGTCTTCGCCTGAGGTGAATACCCTTAGGCACATCAGGCCTACGGCCGAAGCAGAACCGTAGATATAGGCTTCGGCGTCCGCTTTCCGGGTATAGGCGGTGTGAGTAAGGTCCTCTCTCATGCTGCGCAGAAAAGCATCTATGAGGTCCCTTCCTATGTTGTATTTTTCAACTGTCATTTCAAAAGCGTTGATCACGGGATTGGTGCTGATGCCCAGGTGCATGGCTTCTGCATATTCGTCTTCGAAGCGGTCGAGCAAACGTTCACGGTCGTAGCCTGTAAAGCTGTCTACAATCTCATCTGCGAGCCGGACGAAACCGTAAATGCCGAAAATGGCCTGACGGATATCTTTGTCCAGCAGGTTGACTGCGGAGAAAAAAGAAGTACTGTAATTTTGGGTAATGGTGCGCGAAATATCGAATCCTGTACGTGCGTATAAAATGTCCATATTGATTTTCTCTGTTTACAGAGAGTACGTAAATGACAATCGGAGAGTTACTGTTTTTAGGTGTTCGCTCTTCTAAGGTTCGGCAAGGTGAGCGGAAATTCAGGCTGAAAAAATCCGGCCTGTACCCTCGACGGTACAGGCCGGAAAAAATATGTAATTTATAAAGAAATTGCTTTATTTCTTTCGCATAAAGATCTGAATGGGCACGCCGGTAAAATTCCAGTTTTCCCTGATTTTATTTTCCAGAAAGCGCTTATACGGTTCTTTTACATACTGCGGCAGGTTGCAATAGAATGCGAAAGAGGGCGCATGGGTCGGCAGTTGGGTAACATATTTGATTTTGACATATTTCCCTTTCAGGCTTGGCGGCGGATAGTTCTCGATGGCTTCGAGCATAATGCGGTTGAGTTCGGAGGTCTTGATCTTCTGTAACCGGTTTTCGTAAACTTTCATCGCGGCCTCCAGCGTTTTTAGCAGGCGTTGTTTGGTTAAGGCCGAGGCAAAGATGATGTCTACGTCTTTGTAAGGGGCGATCTTATTGCGCAGTTCCTTTTCATATTCGAGCATCGTTTTGCCGTCTTTTTCTATCAGGTCCCATTTATTGACCACGATCACCACTCCTTTGCGATTTCTTTCAATTAAGTGGAATATGTTGAGGTCCTGCGCTTCCATGCCCCGGGTGGCATCGACCAGCAGCATGCAGACATCCGATTCTTCGATGGCGCGTATGGAACGCATCACGGAATAAAACTCTACGTCTTCGCTGACTTTTGCTTTTTTGCGTACTCCGGCGGTATCTACCAGGATAAAATCGTATCCGAACTGAGTGTAACGGGTGTTGAGGGTATCGCGGGTGGTCCCGGCTATGTCGGTGACGATATTGCGTTCCTGTCCGATCAGGGCATTGATTGTGGAGGATTTCCCCACATTGGGGCGTCCCACGATGGTGATGCGCGGCAGGTGGTCCGTTTCTTCGACTTTGTCCTCCTGGAAATGCGACACCACCTGATCGAGCAGATCGCCTGTACCGGAACCGTTGGCCGAGGAGACGCAGAATACCTCGCTTTTGATTCCCAGCCGGTAGAATTCCTGAGCTTCGTAGATGCGGTCCGAATTGTCGACTTTGTTGGCCACCAGGTATACGGGTTTGTTTATATTGCGCAGCAGCCGGGCGAAATTCTGATCCAGATCCGTCACTCCGATTTCTGTATCGACCATGAAGAGGATCACATCGGCCTCTTCCAAAGCCAGTAAAACCTGTTTGTTGATCTCTTCCTCGAAGATATCGTCGCTGTTACAAACATAACCTCCGGTGTCGATGACGGAAAATTCCTTACCATTCCAGATGGATTTGCCGTAGTTACGGTCGCGCGTTACGCCGCTCTCTTCATTGACAATGGCTTTACGGGTCCCGATGAGCCGGTTGAAAAGCGTCGATTTACCGACATTCGGTCTGCCTACTATTGCTACTATATTACTCATATTTTAAACTAATAACTGATTTGAAGATGTAAAATTGCCTTCGATGCGTGGGTATACAACCGGAAAACTTTGCCGAGGTTTTCTTTATTTGTTTGCATATCCGAAGTTCTTAAGGTCATTTTCTTTGTTTCGCCAATCTTTGAGTACCTTCACGTATAGGTTGAGAAATACTTTTTTGCCAAAGAAGGCTTCGATATCCTTGCGGGCTTCTGTGCCCACTTTTTTCAGGGCTTCACCCTGGCTTCCGATAATAATCCCTTTTTGGGAAGGCCGCTCGACATATATGATCGCCATGATGTCGATGCGTTTGTCGCTTTCTTTGAACTCTTCCACTTCCACTTCGACCGAATAAGGAACTTCCTTATCGTAATGTTGCAGGATTTTTTCGCGGATAATTTCATTGACGAAAAAACGGGCCGGTAAATCTGTCAGGTCGTCCTTGGAAAAATAAGGTTCGCCTTCGGGCAGCAAATCGATGATCCGCTTAAAAAGAATGTCGACATTGAAATTTTCCGTGGCCGAGAGGGGAAATATTTCAGCCTGAGGAAGCAGGGATTTCCACCGGTCGAAAAGTGCTTCGAGTTTTTCCTGGGTGGTGAGGTCTATTTTGTTGATTACCAATAATACCGGCAGGTTCGATTTGCCGACTTTCTCGATAAAGTCCATATTTTTGTCGATGCTCTCCACCACATC
>CAJKZL010000301.1 GCA_905204385.1 uncultured Odoribacter sp.
TTTCGGAATGCCGTTCATCGCATAGATATCGCTGGCATTGACGGCTACCGATTTATATCCCAAATGTTTTAGGGGGGTATAAGTCAGATCGAAATGAATACCTTGGATCAGCATGTCTGTACTGACGAGGATTTTTTTATTGCCATAATCCAGGACGGCTGCGTCGTCTCCAATCCCTTTCAGGGTAGAGGGATTCTGTAATCGAATCGTTTTTGTCAGGTGGTCGATCAAACCAAATTCTCCTAATGTAGAAAGTTCTGTATAATTGGACATGGTAAAATTGAACGTATGTTTGTTGATGATCTGTTTATACGGTCAAAGATAATGCAAACCGGGAGCAGAATCTTCAAGCTTGCTTGAAAGTTATGCCGAGGTACAGCTTATCTTCTGCAAAAATAGTGTAAATTAACAGACAGATCAACCATCCTCCGGATTTTATTCTACGGTCGGACAGACTTTTTTAACTTTTGGTTCTTTGACTCTGGATGTGTGTTAAATAAATTTCTTACTTTTGTGATTATAATCGTAAGATTGGCTTTGAATTTAGGTTCAAGTTGCAATTTTCAAGTTTCAATAGGTTTTATGGACAATATTATAGAAGAAGTTACCGGAGGCGAGTACAAATATGGTTTTGTGACCGATGTGGAGACCGAAACGATCGCCAAGGGCTTGAACGAGGAGGTGATCCGGACCATTTCAGCCAAGAAGGAAGAACCTGCCTGGTTATTGGAGTTCAGGTTGAAAGCTTATCGTAAATGGCTGACCATGAAGCTGCCCCGTTGGGCGAAGTTGGATATTCCTGAAATCGATTATCAGGATATCGTCTATTATGCGGCGCCTAAGCAAAAGGAAACAAAAAATTGGGAGGATGTAGATCCTGAATTAAAAGCGACCTTCGATAAGTTGGGCATTCCGTTGAGTGAGCAGATGGCGCTTTCGGGAGTTGCTGTAGATGCTGTGATGGATAGCGTGTCCGTGAAGACTACCTTTAAGGAAACGCTGGCCGAGCGCGGCATCATTTTTTGTTCTTTTTCCGAGGCGGTGAGGAATCATCCCGATCTGGTCAAAAAATACCTGGGGACTGTAGTTCCCTATTCGGATAATTATTTTGCAGCTTTAAATTCCGCTGTTTTCAGCGACGGTTCGTTTGTTTATATTCCCCGGGGCGTAAGATGCCCGATGGAATTGTCTACCTATTTCCGGATCAATGCCCGGAATACCGGACAGTTCGAACGAACCCTGATTGTTGCCGAGGATGATGCCTATGTGAGTTATCTGGAAGGGTGTACGGCACCCCAGCGCGATGAAAATCAGTTGCATGCCGCTATTGTGGAAATCATCATAGAGAGCAATGCCGAGGTGAAGTACAGCACCGTGCAGAACTGGTATCCGGGCGATAAGGAGGGAAAAGGGGGAATTTATAATTTTGTGACGAAAAGAGGGATTTGCCGGGGAGAGAATGCCCGTCTGATCTGGGCTCAGGTGGAAACCGGCTCGGCGATTACCTGGAAATACCCCAGTACTATCCTGAAAGGAGACGGTTCGGTGAGTGAATTTTATTCCGTTGCAGTGACCAACAATTATCAGCAGGCGGACACGGGCACGAAAATGATCCATGTGGGCAACAACACCCGGAGCCGGATTGTTTCTAAGGGGATTTCCGCCGGTTATAGCAGTAATTCTTACCGGGGAAGGGTGAAAGTGGCGAAAAATTGTCAAAATGCACGGAATTATTCCCAATGTGACTCGCTGTTGCTGGGCGACCGTTGCGGTGCTCATACTTTCCCTTATCTGGAAATCGAGAATCCTACGGCTCAGGTGGAGCATGAAGCCACTACCTCCAAGATCGGGGAGGATCAGATCTTTTACTGCAATCAGCGCGGAATCTCGACAGAGGATGCCGTGGGGTTGATTATCAAAGGATATGCAGGAGATGTGTTGAATAAAATGCCGATGGAATTTGCTGTGGAGGCACAAAAATTATTACAGATAAGTCTCGACGGATCGGTAGGGTAGGGAGATAGGAAGGATCGTGAAGCGGGAAAAGAGAACGAAAGAATAGGTTGAAAAGTAAAATTTGAAACTATGTTAAAAATAAAGAATTTGCATGCTGTCGTCGACGGCAAAGAGATATTGAAAGGGATCGATCTGGAGGTGAAAGCCGGAGAGGTCCACGCCATAATGGGGCCCAACGGGGCGGGCAAAAGTACTTTGTCTTCGGTGCTTACAGGACGGGAACGTTTTGAGGTCACGGAAGGCGAGATCGAGTTTAACGGGAAAAACCTGTTGGAACTACCGGCAGAGGACCGGGCCCGGGAGGGGATTTTTATGAGTTTCCAATATCCGGTGGAGATTCCGGGGGTAAGCACCGTCAACTTTCTCAAAACGGCAGTAAACGAAATCAGGAAATATCATGGACAACCTCCTTATCCTCCCGGAGAATTTTTGAAAATGATCCGCGAGAAGATGGAGTTGGTCGGTATCGATAACAAACTGCTCAACCGTTCCCTGAACGAGGGGTTTTCCGGGGGCGAAAAAAAGAAAAACGAGATTTTTCAAATGGCGGTATTGGAGCCTAAGCTTGCTATTTTGGACGAAACAGATTCCGGTTTGGATATCGATGCGCTGAGAATTGTGGCCAATGGGGTGAACAAGTTGAGAAAACCGGAGAATGCGACTATCGTTATCACCCATTATCAGCGTTTATTGGACTATATCGTTCCGGATGTCGTTCATGTATTGTATGACGGAAGGATTGTGAAAACGGCCGGCAAAGAATTAGTAGCAGAGCTGGAAAGGAAGGGCTACGACTGGATTAAGGAAGAATTGAAAAAAGGATAAGAAGGGAGGTTCGGTAATGACGAAGAGTGGCTTTAAAAGGGCATTCGTCGTTAGCGGATCCGAATCAAAAATCTGTTTGTATGGATTTGGAAAAAATAAATGCCGATTTTGCAAAGCTTTTTGAAGACGGCTACGGTTTGTTGGAGAGGGGTTGCGGGGCTGTAATGAATGGCTGCAGGAAAGACGCTTTTGAAAAGTTTGTTCAATTGGGAGGGATTCCTCATAAGAAGGAAGATTACCTTTATCTGAACCTTTTGCCTTTGTTCGGTAAAGATTATCAGGTGGTTTTGAAAAATATCCGTCAGGAGGTGGATATGAACGAAACCTTCCGTTGTGCAGTTACGGATTTGGACACTTATCCCGTGTTAACCGTGAACGGGCGATGGCTGGAAGAAAATATGCAGCCTGAACTTCCGGAAGAAGTGGTGGTTTGCAGTTTGCAGGAAGCCAGTGTAAAATATCCGGATCTGTTTCACCGATATTACAATAAATATCCTGCTGCAGCTTGTAAAGACAGCCTGATTGCTTTGAATACCGCTTTTGCTCAGGACGGAGTGTTTGTATATGTTCCGGAGGAGGTTATCCTGGAACGGCCTTTGCAGATCATCAATCTTTTGAGGGCTAAGGGGAATTTGATGGGCTTTCAGCGGAATCTGGTCATTCTGGGGAAAAATGCCAGGGCTACCGTTTTGGTTTGCGATCATACCTTGTCGAACCATAATTTCCTGATGAATAATGCGACGGAAGTATATCTCGAAGAGAATGCCCGGATGGAATACTACCAGGTGCAGAATCAGCATTTGGGAGCTTCTCAGATAAATGCCGTGTTGGTCTCTGAACGGCGAAATTCTGTCTTTGACAGTAATATCGTTACCTTGTACGGAGGAACAATCCGGAATAATATATATGTTGCTTTGAACGAGGAAGGCGGGGAATGCGGACTTTATGGAGTGTATATTCTGGACAAAAATCAGATTGTCGATAATTTTTCTTACATCGACCACATCGCTCCCCATTGTTTGAGTAACGAGCATTACAAAGGAGTTATGGACGATGCGGCATTGGCCAACTTCAGTGGTTGTATACGTGTGCGGCCCAATGCCCAGAAAACGGAAGCCTACCAGGCCAATAATAATTTGTTGTTGTCCGAGTCTGCCCGGGTCAATGCGAAACCGCAACTGGTGATCGATGCCGACGATGTCAAATGCAGCCACGGCGCTACGGTAGGACAGATCGACGAAGAAGCTATGTTCTATTTGCGTTCCAGGGGCATCGGACTGGAAGAGGCCCGGATGATGATGATGTTCGGTTTTGCCCATGACATTATCCGGCGGGTGAAGCTGGAGCCTTTGCGTGGGAAAATCGATGAGTTGGTGGAAAAACGGCTCAGAGGCGAACTTTCGAAGTGTTATAATTGCATGATGCAATGTAAAAAGTGATCGTCGGGGTAAACATTGGGAATTGAGAATACAGAGATATGTTTGATATAGAAAAAGTAAGGGCGGATTTTCCGATTCTGGAAGAAAAGATTTACGGGAAGCGCTTAGTTTACCTCGACAGCGGAGCTACAACCCAGCGTCCTCTTCAGGTGATTGAGAAAATGAATGAATATTACCTGAAATACAATTCCAATGTCCATAGGGGAGTGCATTTTTTGAGTAATAAATGTACGGATGCCAATGAAGAAGCGCGTGAGATTGCGTGCCGGTTTATCGGTGCCGCCTCTCCGAAGGAGGTGATTTTTACCCGTGGAACGACCGAGAGCATAAACCTGGTGGCGCAGTCCTTCGGGGAAGCCTTTATCGGGAAGGGGGATGAAATCCTGGTCACCGAGATGGAACATCATGCCAATATTGTACCCTGGCAAATGCTTTGCGAACGAAAGGGCGCCTTGTTGAAAGTGCTTCCTTTTTCGGATAACGGGGAGTTGGATCTATCGCGGTTGGAC
>CAJKZL010000302.1 GCA_905204385.1 uncultured Odoribacter sp.
AATGCATGAACAGCCGTGGGATGCTTATGCTCTCTACAGTGCATGGGACGACGATAATCTTTATTTCCTGCTTGAAATGGCTAACACAACATACATAACTTCTCCAGAGGACAACTTTGCCGCATCAAATGAAGCCCGTCCTTGGAGAAACAGTATTCCTATGTATCTTGCTTTGTCAATTGACCCTGCAAAGCAGGCAACAGGCAAGGCAGTAGGCACAAACAAGGACGGTTCTGTGTATACCAATCCGTTCGCATGGGGTTGCACAAACGGCACTGCAAAAGACGGAGGCACAGGCTTTACAACTCATATAGACACACTTGTTGCCTTTGACTCCAACAACTCAAACGGCGGCGCTTCAATCTTCAAGGCGGATACTCAGGACACAGACGGAACATATATGTTCAACTATGACACAAGAATTCCAATCGGTGTAACAAGTTTTCAGGCTCAGGATAATAAAAACGGATTTAAAATCAAATACGCTAACGGCACAAAAAGCACTTCCATCTTCGGTATCAACGCTCCAAAGGGTTCAAGAGTAATGGGCGATAACCTCGATATGAACTCAAACTGGGTTGACTTCTTCGATGAAGGTTACAAGAACTCATACGGCTATGTTTACGAAATTGCAGTTCCGCTCAATACTTTAGGTATTGACCGCAGCTACATTGAAACACAGGGTATCGGTGCAATGCAGATTCTCACATACGGCACATCGGGTATGGATACACTTCCGCATGATCCTTCAATGCTTGATCAGGCAAATCTTGAGTACAGCTACGATCCTTCAACCTCACACGAGAAAGAGGATATCGACAACATCACAGTTCCGCTTGCAAGAATCGGCGCACTTCTTCCCGACACAGAAATAAACGAAGCTCCGCTTGAAGTGAACTTTGGTGCAAACCTCAATTCTGGACAGAATGCAGGCACACCTATCACACTTTTGGCAGAAAGCTATCACGCTACAGGTGATGTAACTTATTCATACACAGTTAACGGTGAAACAGTTCAGAACTCAAACACAGATTCATGTGTATGGACTCCGTCGGCTGACGGCACATATTCAATCGGTGTGGTTGCAGTTGATGCAAACGGCAACAAGGCAGAAGCGCGAAGGACGACCGTTTCCCGGCTGCCCACCATGATCACCTCAAAGTCCCTGTCATAGCGCTTGATCACTTCGGCCATCACCTGCCGGCAGGCTCCGCAGGGCGGGACAAATTCTTCCCGGACCGTCCCTTCTACCGTTGCAGCAATAGCCAGAGCCTTTACCGCCACTTCGGGCCGGACTGCGCCGGCATAAAACAAAGCGGTACGCTCGGCACACATGCCACTCGGATAAGCCGCATTTTCCTGATTGCTGCCCGTGATGATCTCTCCGTTTTCCAATAATACCGCCGCTCCTACGGAGAAATGCGAATAAACGCTATAGGCATGCGCAGAGGCTTTTATAGCTTCGCGGCACAATTCCTCATACCCCGGCGGATAAGAATTATGCCAGGTGGAATAATCTATTTTCAGTTCTCTTTTATCCATCACTATTTTTTACTAATTTTATCCCCCCTAAGATAAGCGAAAAACGAAATATAAAATGAAAAATTACAGGTTTATTTTAAATCTCCTGCTGCTTCTCGTCATTCCCTTCAGTTTGGTTAAGGCAGATTCAAGAAAAGAATTCGTACGCAAATACAAACAAATCGCCATCCGGGAAATGGAGAGAACGGGCATTCCTGCCAGCATCACGCTGGCTCAGGGCATTCTCGAATCGGGATGCGGAAAATCGGAACTGGCAGTAAATGCCAACAATCATTTCGGCATCAAATGCCATGAGGAATGGCAAGGCCTGACTTACACCATGGATGACGACGAAAGAAACGAATGTTTCCGGAAATATAAAACTCCCGAACAATCGTGGATAGACCACAGCGACTTTCTGACCTCTCGTCCCCGTTATGCCGGTCTGTTTGCGCTGAAAACCACCGATTACCGAGCCTGGGCCAAAGGACTTAAGGCCGCCGGATATGCCACCAATCCCAAATATGCGGATTTGCTGATCAAAATCATCGAAGAAGAGGAGCTTTACCGATACGATCGTTTGATAGCCCTCGCCGACAGCAATCTCCCCAGCATTGCAGTGGTAGATAGCGCCGGACAAAATCCGTCCACGCAACTTGCCGAACAGCCCAGTTACCGCAACCGCGAAGAAATGAGAAACGGACTCATCTGCATCGAAGCAGCCCCCGGCGATACCTATGACAAAATTGCGGAATATTACGGCATCAAGCTAAAAAAATTACTGCAATACAACGACCGTAAACAATCCGACTTGCAAGCCGGACAACTGGTCTACCTGAAAAAGAAAAAAAGCAAGGCGGCACGGGGATACGAATTCCACCGGGTGAAAGCCGGGGATGACCTTTATTCCATCTCTCAGCAATACGGCGTGCGGCTCAAAAATATCCTCCGTTTCAACTACCTCTCCGAAGACAGTTCCTTGACGGAAGGAGAAAAAATATTTTTAAGAAGAAAAGCCGACTTGTACTGAAGACATGGAAAACACAAAGAAAAATACCTTTCTTTCGAAAAATGTTGCCTTCGGTCTGTTTATAGGCCTAAGCAATATGCTGGCAACCTATGTTTTCTATAAAGCGGGCAAAGACATTACGCAGAACCGACAGCTTATCGATGTGATCATGTTATTGACCATCGCGGGCACCTTCATCGGAGTACGGAAATACCGGGAAGAAAGTCTGGACGGAATCATGTCCTATAGCCAGGCTCTCGCCGCCGCTACCCTGATGATTGCCGTGGCAGCCTGTCTTTACGGCATTTTTATATACGGACTTTATCGCTCGGTACCCGAATTGCAGGAATATTATACTGCTTCGGTCAACCAGCTGCTGGAAGAAGTATACAAAGGCTCCCCCTTATTAAGCGATATGACAGCCTTAATGGAAAAACTGATGACGCCGGGGGTTATCGCATTTTCAGAAGCCTTCAACAAATTATTCATGGGATTTATTTTCGCATTACCGCTAGCCGGAATCCTCCGCAGGAAACGAAATAATGCCACTAACTAAAGTCAACTTTTTATCTCATATGCTATGGACATTTCAGTAGTCATACCTTTATACAACGAAGACGAATCATTACCCGAACTGATCGGGTGGATCGGACGCGTAATGACAAGTCATGATTTTTCCTACGAAATTATCCTGGTAGACGACGGCAGCAAAGACCGGTCCTGGCAGATCATCGAAGAATATGCTTCCAGGGATAAACATATCCGCGGCATCAAATTCCGCCGCAATTACGGCAAATCGGCCGCCCTTCATTCCGGCTTCCAGAATGCCGGCGGGGATGTCGTCATCACCATGGATGCCGATATGCAGGATAGCCCGGACGAAATTCCCGAATTGTTCCGCATGATACAGGACGAAGACTATGACATGGTTTCCGGATGGAAAAAGAAAAGATACGACCCTCTGTCGAAAACCTTGCCGACAAAACTGTTTAACGCCACTGCCCGTAAATTCTCGGGAATCAAACTCCACGACTTCAATTGCGGATTAAAAGCTTACAAAAACAAAGTCGTTAAAAACATCGAGGTATACGGTGAAATGCACCGCTACATTCCCATCTTAGCCAAACAAGCGGGCTTTACCCGCATAGGGGAAAAAGTGGTTCAACACCGCGCCCGCAAATACGGAGTAACGAAGTTCGGAGGATTAAACCGCTTTATCAACGGAGTACTCGATCTCCTCTCCATTACTTTTATCACCCGGTTTGCCAAAAAGCCCATGCACTTGTTCGGCGCCCTCGGAACCCTGCTTTTCGTGCTGGGATTCTTTGCCGCCGCCTGGATCGGCATCGATAAGCTAATTTGCCTGTCGCACGGCATTCCGGCCCGTCTGGTCACGGATAATCCCTATTTCTATCTTTCGTTGGTTTGCATGATCCTGGGGACTCAACTATTCCTGGCCGGATTCATTGCCGAACTGGTATCCCGCACCTCCACCGACCGCAACGTTTACCTGATCGAAAAAGAAATTTAACTTCCATCCCGCTCTCCTCCACTTCTAAACATCGTCCCCTTTCCCGATGTTTCCATCCCCCTTTTGCCCTCTTTTTACCGCTCTCCTCCTTCACCGACCAACCTTCTTTCCCGTTCATCATTCATCGTTAATCGTTCATCCCTCCTCCTCCATCTTTAATCTATAATCTATAATCTTTCATTATTCACTCCCACACCGTCTTAGCAATGCAGTGTGTCAACTTCCCCGTCTCATTTTTCACCTGATGCAGAATAATCACCTCTTCCCCTTCCTCCACCACCTGATAAACGGAATGAATAGAACTGTCCGGTAAAATTTCGTGGGCATAGACCACTTCCACTGCCGTCAACACATGCTTTTTCAGAAAATCGAAAGGCAGGGAATTGGTAATCCATCTCATATACGAAGCCTGAGTGACATGCCCGTTAAAATCGATATTGTCGAAAGTAGCATCAAAATGCCTTCCCCCCTGTGCCTCGAAACCAACAAACTCCTTTTCATTCAAAACAGGCTGCAAACCCACCCGCGGGATATCGTGTTCCGTACTCATCTTGACCACTTTCTCCGGCAGACGCAACGGACGGCGGCGGTTCATATCGACATACATCCATTCGGAGGCCGCCCTGACCAACTCCTCTCCGTCCTGGCGAACCATGCGGTAGTCCCGCAAGGCAAACAAACGGTCGATGCCCGAAGGCCAGGTTTCAATCAG
>CAJKZL010000303.1 GCA_905204385.1 uncultured Odoribacter sp.
CCACTCTTTCTCCTAAAGCATAAAGCCCCGGACGGAAAACAGCTCGATTTTCTTCCACACGGTTTTCGTAGCGGTCGATGACCGCCTCGATGGTTACCTCGTCACCATCCACTAAGGCGAATCGGCTATAATCCCCCGAATCTACATTATATTCCTGATGTTCTTTTCCGCTTTTCCGAATGACCCGTACAGAAGTCTTATAAGCACCCCCCGTTTATCCTCCTGCGTATTCCAACAAATCCCCCACACTCTCCCCTTTTTTCATTTCATTAATTTAAGGACGTTTCACTTTCCCCTGGACACTTACCAGATTCTGATAGGGATTCACCAGGACAACATCTCCATCCTTCAAACGGATATCCAAGTCACTCCTACCTTGCAACAAGTAGTCATAAATATCGATATCCGTCAGTTTTTTTCCTCCCCGGCTGACACTGATTTTACGCAAGGATCCGATGTCATTCACTCCGCCGGCACAATACAAAGCATGGAAAAGAGAAGCCAGGGAAGGCAGGGTGTAAGTCCCCGGTACCTGTACTTCCCCGACTATATTCACACGTATGCTTCGGATATTTCCCAGAGACAATTGAATAAAGGTCGTAGGATGCTCTCCTCTCATTGTCGAATAAATCCGTGAAAATTCATTCTTCAGCCGGTTATTGGCTTCTTTAACCGATAGGCCGTTCAAATGGACGGGACCGATTTTTTTATCGGTAATGGTGCCATCGGGTGAGATCTGCTGGCGAAAGCTTTGTTCGGCATCTCCCCAGATATCGACAATCACCTCATCTCCGGGCCCCAACACATAATTTTCAGGAGTTGCAATATTCAAATCGGGTTCGAAAGTCAATAATTCATTATTGAATACATTCCGGCCGAAAACAAGTTTCTCCTTCTCTAAGGGCGGCAGCGGATTCCCAAGCATCTTTTTTCCCGAAGGTTCGGACTGAAGCTCTTCCGGTTCGCTATTTTTTTTCTTCCGGTTCGTACTCGCCGACCTCTGCCGGTTATTCATCGGCACAACGACTTCCTGGGACCGATGATTTTTCTCATAGTTATTCTTAATCCGTAACAACTGCTCCCGGGTTACACCGTGCTGACTCAGCATCGATAACATTTCCTGCTGCGTCATCCCCTGCTGGCTGGCTTTCTGCAACAAGCCGACAACCTGCTCATCCGATATCTGAGCAAAGATATTCATCGTCAGACCGGTAAACAATACCAATAATAGTCGTCTTTTCACCTCTGTTCCATTATATTATTCCTATCCTCGTCTGGTTTACTTGCATTTTCCGTGGGTAAGTTTCTTCCCCCCGGTGTCTCCTCCTCTCCTGACCAACACTCTAATCACCGCAATCAAATGTCAGGCAACCACACGCTAATAACGGAATCCAACCGGTATTTGTTGCATAAACATAAAAAAATTACCGGAGATGTTCCAAGGATATTCTTATCGTTAAATATAGTCGGAAAAGCTAAAAAGAAACGGTAGCATAGCCAACTACCGCCCTCAGATGGCACTGCCCTCAATATTGTCAAACACATGGAAAGAAAAAATTCCGGCAGCGCCCTTTGGAAGGGAACTAACCGGAATGATTATTTATCGGTCCCGAAAAGCTTGAATATCTTCGACTTTGCCGAATATCAATACACTTTCAGCATATTTATTTCTCTAGAAGTCAGAAAACGCCATCTTCCTCTGGGAATATTCTTTTTAGTGATTCCGGCAAAATACACCCGGTCCAGCTTTACAATCTGATAGCCAAAATGCTCGAATATCCTTCTCACTATCCTGTTTTTTCCGGAATGAATTTCAATGCCCACTTCGGTACGGTCCGGTGAAGTGTAATTTATCTCATCCGCCATGATAAAACCGTCCTCCAGGTCCACGCCTGTCGCAATGGCTTCAAAATCAATCTCTTCCAGCGGCTTATCTAAAAATACATGATATATTTTCTTATGATCGTACTTCGGATGGGTTAATTTCTTAGCCAGATCCCCGTCATTGGTAAACAACAATACTCCGGTGGTCTGTCTGTCCAGTCTTCCGACGGGATAAACCCGTTCCTTGCAGGCCCCCTCGATCAACGACATGACCGTCTTACGCTCTAAAGGATCTTCCACTGTCGTCACATAATCTTTCGGCTTATTCAATACCAGGTAAATCTTTTTTTCCGGAGTGATCTGTACTTCATCCACTTCTACTTTATCCGTACGCTTCACCTTTTGTCCCACTGTCTGTACCACCTCTCCGTTGACTTTCACCCTTCCTTCGACGATCAACTGGTCGGCATCCCTGCGCGAACATACTCCACCCATCGAAATAAAGCGGTTTAACCGTATCTCTGCATTCGCATTTTCATTTTTTAAGCGATGGGCCAGTATCTTCTTCTTGCTATAATGCTTCTTCCGAAGTTCTTCTTTCCCGGCTTCCGAAATAGAAGGTCTTTCCCGGCTATATTCTTTCTTGAAGCTACGGTCCTTATATTCCACCCTTTTCCTGCGGTTATCTTCCGGATTGGAGTTTTCCGGCTTGCGAAA
The DNA here is from genome assembly GCA_905204385.1 of uncultured Odoribacter sp. The sequence goes on from CAJKZL010000303.1 coordinate 2,542, forward strand.
AACCCTGGGCCTTCTTTCTGTATTTCCCTGCTGTTCTTTCCTGGCGATCACCCTTCGTGCCGGACGGTCGTCCTCCCTGCGATTCGGGGTATAAGACGGCCGCTCCCGGTTATTTTCCCGGTTAAAGTTCGTATTTCTCCGATCCCGGTATGAGGGATTTTGTTCACTATTCCGCTCCGAACGGTTATTTTCATACCGATTACCCGTATATTCACGCCTCACTCTTTTCTGACCATACTCGGACCTTTCCTGTCTCTCATTGTTATTCCGATAATCCTCCCGACTATCATTTCTACGTGGACGATAGGAACGTTGATTCCTGCTATACTCTTTTTCCATCCTAAATAAATTGTTATTCATTGATTCCTTGGTTTGCTGAATCCTTCCATCATACTCGACCCTCTCAGAAGAATAATTCAACAATTAAATAATTAAACGTTTATTATTTCGGTGCCGTCCTATATACAAACACTCCTATCACCGCAAATAAAATATTAGGCAACCACACCGCTAATAACGGATTCATATTGCCATTTGTTGCAAAAACGGTAGAAAATTGCATGAATAGAATATAAGAAAAACTGATCACCAGTCCTATACCTAAATGCAATCCCATTCCTCCACGTATTTTTCGGGAAGATATACTCACCCCGATGAAAGTTAAAATAAAAGTAGCAAAGGCATTGGCGATCATTTTATACTTCTCGATCTGAAATTCGATAATATTGGAACTACCTCGCAGCCTCATGCGGTCGATATATTCCTCTAATTCGGGAAGAGTAAGCTGCTCTTTGATCTTTTTCGGATTTTCGGAAAACTCGGCAGGCTGAAAAGCCATTACGGTATCTATGCGGTTGCCCGTAGTATATCGTTCCTTATCCCCGTCGATCTCCCGCAATTTCCAGTTGTGAATCACCCAACGGCTGCTATCCCTGTCCCAGGTGATCCGCGATGAGGTCAATTTGCTGACAAGGGTATCTCCCTTGAAATTCTCGATAGAAAAATCATACCCCACATTGGAGGCCACGGAATAAGAAGACATGTAAATATAGGTACCGGGAGCGATCTGACGATGGATATGTTGTTCTTTATTGGCATATTTCTTCCCCATATATTCTTTCTCAAACTCTATCCGCTTCTGATTCGCATTAGGAATGATAAAGGCTCCCAACAAAAAAGAAAGAATGGCGATAACCGTTGCGGATAACAAATAAGGAAAAAGAAAACGGCGGAAGCTGATCCCTGTACTTAAAATGGCGATAATTTCACTATCGTACGCCATCTTCGAAGTAAAAAATATCACCGAAATAAAGGTGAACAGAGAAGAAAAGACATTTGCAAAATAAGGAACGAAGTTTTTGTAATAATCGAAAATAATCGCCTTTACCGGAGCCTCATGCTCGATAAATTTTTCCAATTTTTCCGACAAGTCAAAAACCACTACGATACATAAAATCAGCACCAGAGAAAAGAAGAAAGTCCCCAGGAATTTCCGAATAATATACAAATCCAACTTTTTCATAGCCTCATATTTTCAAAGTGCCGCCTTACTAACCCCCATTCTCTAATCTCTGATCTATAATCTATAATCTTCAACCTAAAGTCTCCTGGTAATCTTTTTCAATATTTCCGTTTTCCATGACACGAAATCGCCATCTGCGATGTGCTTCCGGGCTTCTCTGACCAACCACAGGTAAAAGGCCAAATTATGTACTGAGCAAATCTGCAACCCTAGTATTTCATCCGATTTGATCAAATGCCTTAAATAAGCCTTGGAATAATCTGTATCCACATAAGCCGTCGCTGCAGGGTCTATAGAGGAAAAATCCCGGTCCCACTTTTGATTTTTAATGTTAATGGTGCCCTCGGTGGTAAATAGCATACCGTTTCTTCCATTCCGGGTTGGCATCACGCAGTCGAACATATCCACTCCGCGTTCGATCGCTTCCAGAATGTTTTCGGGAGTTCCCACCCCCATCAAATAGCGGGGCTTGTTCTCCGGTAAAATGCGGTTGACTACTTCGATCATGGCATACATCTCTTCTGCAGGTTCTCCGACAGCCAGTCCGCCGATAGCATACCCCGCCCTGTCTAATGCTACCGCATGCTCTGCCGATTTCTCGCGCAAATCCCGGTAAACACAACCCTGTACGATCGGGAATAAATTTTGTTCGTAACCATACAAAGGCACTGTCGCATCGAAACGGGCAACACAACGATCCAACCAACG
>CAJKZL010000304.1 GCA_905204385.1 uncultured Odoribacter sp.
ATGATGAAGGAATTTATCGGAGGGGCAATTTCGTGGTTGAACCCGAACGATTTAGAGGATATAACTGTTTTGAAGGATGCTTCAGCCACGGCTATTTACGGGGTAAAAGCGGCGAACGGGGTGATCGTCGTAGAAACAAAACGGGGGACGGCAGGTGAAAGCTATATCAATATCTCCGGGAATTTTTCGCTTTCGGAGGCTCCGGTCAATCATCTGGATATGATGAATACGCAGGAGAAAATAGCCTATGAACGTGCGATTTACGAAGATTTTCCTGAATTCGATATCCAAGGGAGAGTATTTCAGATTCTTCAGAAGGCGGGGAAGGGTATTTATACTCAGGAGGAAGCCCGGCAAGAGATCGAGGGGTTGTCAAAGGTCGAAACCGACTGGTTCGATGTCATTTTTCAGACGGCAAAAAGCCAGCGCTACAACCTCTCTTTTAGTGGAGGAAGTCCTGAACTTCAGTACTATGCTTCAGCTACCCTGGGAAAGGAAGAAGGTATATTGAAGGGAAATGAACTGACGCGCTTGAATACCAATATTATGTTGAATTATAAACCCAACCGGAAAGTGAAGTTGGATTTTGCTCTTAAATCGAGTATCGGTAAAGACAAAATACCTAATCCTGTAAAAGCTCCCTTTGAATATGCCACCTATGCAAATCCCTACGAAAAACCTTATAATGCCGACGGTAGTTATGCCTATGACCGTTCCTGGAACGGTGAGCTGGACGATATGCGGGATGGTTACCGCTATGATTATAATATTTTAGAGGATATGGAAAGCAGCACCCGCAAGTCCAAGTCTGTCAGCACAAGCGTTAGCGGAAAGTTTACCTGGGACATCTGGCGTGGAATCAGTCTGGAATCGCAGGTGGATTACACTTACGCTTCAGACCATGGCGAAGAATATGCCAGGCCCGGGAGTATGGCTTCATGGCTGGGAAATGTCTTGCGGCTTTCCGGAGCCGGAGATCGCTTGCCCAAGGACAAAAATAACGGTTATTTGCGCGAGACTTCAGGGAACAACGAAGTGTGGGGAATAAAGAATATATTGAAATATACGCAGGACTTCAAAGAAAATCATTTTGTGAATGTTCTTCTGGGCCAGGAAATCTCCGACAAAAAAATACGCAATTTTTTCAATCTGTTGCCCGAATATGACCCGGCTTACGAGGTGGGCGGTTATCCCGGAAGTTTTCCACCGGGAGTTTATTTATCGACTTTCGAGTTTAGCATGCTGGGAAATTCCGGTCGTGACCGGGAGAAGCTTTCTTCCTTTTTTGCTACGGTTTCCTATAGCTATCAGGACCGTTTTATTGCAGGAGGAAGCATAAGATATGACGGCGTGGATATTATCGGAAATAAAAATCAATTTTCTCCGTTATGGAATATCAGCGGGAAGTGGAATTTGCATAAAGAATCCTGGTTACAGCAATATGATCGGCTCGATGTTTTTGCCATTCGTTTTTCTTACGGTTATACCGGAAGCATAGACCACAGTGCTTTGCCATTTACTTATCTGCAATATAGGTATCTGAGTTATTATGACGGCTCTTTGCTTCCCGCGGAAATAAATTGGAAAAATCCGAATATCAAATGGCAGCGGAAATTGGACCGGAATGCCGGGATCGACTTTGCCTTTCTCGACGGCCGGTTGAACGGAGAGTTCAATTACTATAATAACCGGATTAACGATGTGCTCGATAATAAACAATTGCCGGTGTCCAGCGGACAGAAATCAGTCCGGGCGAATGTTGCTTCTACTACTAACAAAGGATTTGAACTGAGCCTGAATGGAGTGCTGATCGATGCTAAGGACTGGCGGTGGACTCTGAATTTTAATTATAACCGCAACCGGAGTAAAGTGGTGCGTACGTATTATAATAAACTGGAAGAACTACCTATTGTACAAAGAAATAATGCTGCATATATGAGCAAATATTATGTCGATGGGTATGACGTAAGCAGTTGGTTCGGCTATCGGTTTGCCGGTGTCGATCCGCAAACGGGCAATACTTTAGCCTACGTAAACGATGAATCGAAAGTGAAATCCTGGGAGATCCATTCTGAAAAGGAGGGACGGAAAATCATCGATATGGACCGGAATTTCAATCATGCGGCAACCATATCGTATATCGGCCGCCAATATCCGGATAAAACCGGCGGTTTCGGCACTATGGTGAAATATAAATCTTTAAGTCTGAATGCTCAATTCGCTTTTATGGCGGGCAACCGGATCAAGAGCGCGCGTTATACTTCCCCAAGCGATATGTTTGCCACCAATATGAATCGATTGAGAAGCGATCTGAATCGTTGGAGGCAGCCCGGAGACATTACGGATATTCCGGAATTTCGCAGAAGGACTCAAAAATATGCTTACAATCAGTATTTTTTCGATAATGAAGTGGAACGTGGAAATTATCTGAAAATGACCTACCTTACTCTTGACTGGCATTTGCCGCGGTTGTTCGTCGGGAAGATGGGATTGAGCCGGTGTAAGCTGAGTTTCAATGCACAAAATCTTTTCACATTCACTAAATATAAAGGTATAGACCCTGAAAATAATGGAGCTTTCCATTATCCTTCTGCCCGGAAATATACTCTAAGTCTGGATATTAATATTTAAAACAACGGTGAAGGAACCTTTTTTCGGCAAGGAGACGGTTTGGGAAAAGGGAAATGAAGGTTCTGTAGTCATTTAAAATAAAAGCATTATGAAAGATTGGACAACTATGTTGATTTTATTTGTGGCGGGAGTATTCTTTTCGTGCGAAGACTACCTTCGTGTGAATCCTGCTAATGTTCGCTCTGTTGAAACGGTCGAAGATGTAAGGGGGATGCTGGGTGGGTATTTGCTGACGGTGAAGACTCAAACCGACCTGATGAACGGGCAGACCACCTGGTATGGAATTTCTTTTTTTCCTAATGGAGATTTATTGCGTATGTTTTATTATTATGATAATAGTGTTTATGCGTTGTCTTATCTGAGCAGAAAAACCGGACAGGGGCAACAGGAAATCTATCTGGAAGGCAAGGAATGGCAGATGAAATGGGTACACGAGAAAATCTGGGACAATGCTTATCAGAGCATAGGTTTCATGAACAATATCCTGTATGACCTGGACCGGGTGGAGGGGGATGCCCCGGAAAAACAACGTTTGGAAGGAGAAGCCAGGGTGTTGCGTTGTTGGCATATTTTTAAGCTGCTGCAATATTTTGCTCCTTACGATGATAATCGGCTGGGGATTCCGTTAAATCTGGATTCCGAGGAAACACCCGATTTTCAAGGGGGCCGGTGGGAACAAACCCGTATTTACAGCGTGATTCTGGAAGAATTGGAAGAAGTTCTGAATTTTGAGGCTGCTGCCGATCCCGATTATAATTTGTTTTATAATAAAGCTGTGATACATGCTTTGTTAGCTCAGGTCTATCAATATAAGGCCGAAGGGCCTGCAAAAACCTCTACCGATTGGGGCAATGCCCGCCTGCATGCATCGGCGGCTATGGCGGGCAGGCGTTTGGCTCGGACACCGGCAGAGTTGAATACGCTTTTTAAGGCATCCGGGATCGGCTTTCATGCCGATAATCCCTATGCTTTACTGGTATTCTTTTGGGATAGCAAGGACAACCGTGGTGTGTACGGCGATTGCCGCATGCAATGGGGGTATCCGCAAACTTGGGAAGCCTCGGGAGATCCGGCAAACGGAGGGTTTGAAATCGAACCGGAGTTGCTGGCGATGTATTCGGATACCGATATCCGCATGCAGGATAAGGTGTATGTATACGACCGGAAACACATGCAGATCGGTAAGTACATCCAGCAGTCTTACACAGTCAGGGATTTTTATGCCATGTTCCGCATGGCCGATATGCATTTGATCGTTGCAGAGTCTTATTGTCGTGAAGGCGACGAAGATAATGCCCGGAAATGGCTGCAGGATTTTAAGGATGCCCGGCAGGCCGGTCCCTGGAGTTCTCCCGGAATATTAGAGGAAATTCTGAACGAACGCCGGAAAGAATTTGCCTTCGAGTATGATTACCGCTGGCTTGACATGAAACGGAACCATCTGTCGTTGACCCGGAAATACATGAATCCCGGACGGGGAGAAACCGAAGTTACGCTTGAAGAAAACGATTATCGTTATAATTTTTGCATACCGGAATCTTCTGAAATCGGTTTGAACAGACAATTGGAGCAAAATGCAGGGTGGTAGTTATAAAGTTAAACTATAAAAAGGAATAAAATGAAAAAATGGATATATTCGATCAGCTTGATTTTACTCGGTGTGCTGAGTTGTACCCCGGACCGTTATGACATCCTGCCCCTTGGTTTTAAGCAGGAGCAAATCCGCTTGCTGAAGGTGCGGACCAACAGTCATATTTTGTATGCGGACGGAATCAGTGAGCTGAAGCTGGAAGCTGAAGCTTACGATGTGATAGAACGGGAACTGAGGCGGATGAAGATTGAAGAAGGAGATACTTTGACAGAAACGTATACTCAAACGGATACGGTTTTGCTGGCCGCCAGCCGTATTCCTGCCGGCACCATTCGTTTTGTCAGGGAAGACGGGACGGAAATTACCGACGGGATATACCGGACAACGGAGATAGGCTCCGGAATGTTTAAAGTGTATGCCCAGGCCGGAGAGGTAAAAAGCGATTTGTTCGAAATCGAGATAAGGGCTCCCTTTCCCGTCCGGGAAAAAGCTGTTTTCCCGGTGATATTTCACGTTATCGAATCCTATGGGATAGCTACGCCGGAA
>CAJKZL010000305.1 GCA_905204385.1 uncultured Odoribacter sp.
TTGATCTTGAAACGGGAAGCATTCTTCGGCAATTCGCTTTCAAGAGTATCCTTGATTTTTTTGGCCACCTGCGCTATCTCCAGCAAATTATTCAGCATCAACAGGGAGTTGTTATTGCCGTGCGAACTGGAATTACATTGCCTTACAAAAGCAGCCACCGATGCTGCCTGGGGAGTCACCGCCAAAGCTCCCAAACGGTCGCCCGTTGCCGACAGATTTTTGGTGGTCGACAAGGAGGATACCGCCCGGATATTGGCCTGGGCATTGATATTATTGATGATATACCTCGAAATCGTGCGCCATTTAGGCATATTTTTGTCCGTAACCTTTACGCTGTCCGCATAAGCTTCGTCCAGAAAAAGAGTGATCTTACTGGTATTCATCAATTTGAGGAACAAATTCAATGCTTCTGTATTAAAATCCGTATAACCGGTCGGATTGTTCGGGTCATTAATCAGTATGGTGGTGTTTTCGCAAAATAAATCCCACAAACTGCCGCTATCGTCGAACAATGCCAGGGTAGACTTGATCCTCAGCAACTTATCCGTCAGACGTTCATAGGCCAACCTTCCGTCGGGCAGATTTTCGATTTCAATATCGAAAGGATTGATGTCGAAGGTATCGTCGGGTAACAAATCCTTGTATTCCCAGGCTTGAATAGCATTGTAAATGATATAGGGCTTCGGCTTCCCGTTCGGGTTAAAGAGCAAATCCCGGATAATCATCTGCACCGAATCGGAAACCGACGTCTGCTCCAGATTACCCAGGGCCGAGAGAAATTCCTTGACGATATGCTGATCTTCTTCCGGCAATGCCCGATATTTTTCGCGAATACCCAGGTCGTTCAGGAAATTGTCATAACGTCCTTTGTTATTGGCATCATTATCCACTTTCGTGATATACGCCTGATATTTTTCCAGAAACAGATTGATCCCGAAATTCTTATGGAAATGGTTTTTCAGTGTTCTTTCATAATTGCTGGGGATAATGTCCAGAATCAATTTACAGGCCCGGTACACCTTTTCTTCCAGGCGATGAAGAGGCTTTTGCAGCAAATACCGTCCATATGTGCGGATCTGATTGCGTCCTCCTCCCTCCAACACGCTCAATACCTGAATCTGAGGGCTGTCCGAATAAAAGTATTGACGGATACGGTTTTCAAACTCATCGATTAATTCCCGGGTTTGAACCTGTCTTTTTTCTTCTTTGTGGCAATTTTCCAGGAAATAGATAAAATCCCGAAGCTTCTCCAACGAATATTTGTCCTGAACAATCTTGCGGGAGAACATATCCAGTTTGAAAACATTCAACCGCTTCACCACATCTTCGGGATTCCCGATTTGTTCGGTCAGGATATTCCGGATCTCTTTCTCGTATTCTTTGATTTGTGTTTCTATTTTTTCCCGAAACTCCGACAGAAAAGAAGGATTTACATTTTCCAGGATCAATCGCAGGTTAAGCTGAGTATTGGCCGGAGATCCCAATTTTTTGGTATGCACCTTATTCAAGGTATTGATGATGCCATTGTGAAAGCAGAATACCAAAGAGGTATTCGAACTTCTGGATTCCCGGGAATCATCCACAATCACCAGACGGGTAAGCAAGTGAAACCATTTTTCACCGGAAAAAGGATTCACCCGCATATGCCTGGCTTTCACCACAAATACCGAGGTAGTGTCCATGCACATCTGTTCGAATAATTCTTCTGCGGGCGGATTTTCCAACACCTGGACACTATTTTTGCTGAAAACATCCCCCCGGATCAGGTTCACCGCCTTATCGGCATTACCGGACACCACGGTGGTAATCATCCCGTTCAAGCCTTTAAAGTTGACGGCCCACCGCATCCGGTTCAGGAAATCGGCCTTTTCGGCTCCTGTAGTATAGTGAGTGCTCTGGCTGATCATTTGCTCCAGAGTATCCATCAAATAATTCCAGTGGGCCTCGTTCAAATCGCCGGTCACCCCGATCACATCCCGGTATTTTCGTAAATCACGTACTTGTCCGCCCAACTGGACCTGGGAGATAAATTCAATGTGACTACTGCGTACAGGAGGAGTGCCCACTGAAAAATCATGGGTATCCTTAATATTCTTCAAAAGAGTTTTGGCCTCCGGATCGACCACCTCGGTATCCAGAAATTCATTGATTTTTTTCACAAACTCCACCCGACGTCCACTCAATTCAAATGCTTTGGAATTGTTGTGAGGGCAAAGCATCAAAGAAACATCCGTATAACCGGGAATATCCTCCCGAAACTTGAGCAGATAGCGGTTGATTTCCGACTGCTGGGTCGTAGGGTCGTCGGGCTCTTCAAAACAGAGCTTTACGAAACTGGTCAGGTTATCATAAATATGACGGGGCAAAAAAATCTCTGCCCGTTCCCCTAACGATTCGTAAAGATTCAGTAATTGTCGGGCCTCATTACTCAGAAATGCCCTCGGTTCTCCTTTGATTTTCATTTTATTATAGTGTGTTATTTTTATTTCCTGCTTTTAGATTTCCCGTCCTACAACCTCTTTTCCATCACAAAATTCCGTAGTTCCAGATGCCTGGCTCTTCTTTTCTGACCATACACCACCCGGAATCCTTCCGACTCAAAAAAGGGACGGGCCGTGATGCTCACCTCAGCGACGATCTATTCCACCGCTTTCTCTCTCCCATAGTTTTCCAGGGTTTTCAGCAAAGCGGTGGCAATTCCGCATCGCTGAAATTCTTTATGTACAAACATCGAATGGAGATACCCTTCATCGGATATGGACGCAAAACCTACCATTTTTTCCTTTTCTGCCGTTTCGGAGTTCATCCTGACGTGTCTTCCCGCAATTTCCTCAGCTACCACAAAATGCAAACGTCCGATCAATTCTTCCCAATGTGCTGCATCGTCTCCGCAAACTGCCCAGTCGATAGTTTCCGACACAGAATAATCCGCGGCGTTTACTGTCAGCACCGTGTCACGAAACAATTCCGCCATAGCCGGTATATCTCCCTGACCTCCCTTCCTTAAGCGTATCCTCATGCCTGTTCCTTAAACTAAAAAAAGCCCGCCTTTCAGCGAGCTCCCCTGTTAATATTTATTTCCGATATGCCGATAGAAGCCCGCAACGCATGACTGCGTTTATCCTTGTCGTCCATAAGCTTCATTATCATGGCCATCATAGCAATTTCACCAATTTTTTCGCTACAATATTAAGCATTAATCTTTTAAAAGCGAAGCATCTGTTAAAGAAACGTGAAATTTTTAAAAGTAAACGTTTGAGATAACCGAAAGTGGAACTAATGTTTAAAATAAAACTTTTGGATGATCCCCCTTTTTCCGGAATGGAGGTGTTTTATTAGAGATGACAGATTAGAGATGATAGATGAAAGATGAAAGATTAGAGATGAAAGGAGAGGGGAGATTAAGGGGAATGGAGAAGGCAAGAAAGATTTTAAATAAATTCAAGATGAAAAAAGGAGTTATATTTTTATTGTTATTTTTCTCCTGTGCACTTCAAGCGCAAGATATAACGGGCAAGTGGTATGCTTATGCAAATATGAAACGGGTAAAGCTAAGATTAATCTACGACATTCAAAAAACTTCCGGTGGGTATGCCGCCACATTGCAAATCCCCGATCAGTCCGAAGAATCATACCCGGGAACAGTAGATTTTGCCACCAATCGGCTGACGATATCCACTCCGGCAACCGGAATGGTTTGTCAGGGGGAATTACAAGCAGACGGCAGCATCACCGGAATCATCCGCCAAGACGATTACCCGTTCGAGTTAAAGCAAACCCGTATTCCTGTTCTTTTCAAGCGTCCACAAACTCCTCATCCTCCGTTTCCCTATAGTACCGAAGAAGTTAGGTTCAGCAATGCGGAGAGTGGCATCACTTTAGCCGGAACCCTTACCCTACCGGACACCTTGGGAAAATATCCGGCGGTTATCATTATTTCCGGTAGCGGTCCTTCGACCCGGGACGGAGAACAATTCGAACACAAAACTTTCCTGGTTATTGCCGACTATCTCGCCCGCCGAGGCATTGCCGTTTTACGCTATGACGACCGGGGGACAGGTCGATCCGGAGGAGAATATCAGGGAGCCTCTATTCCCGAATTTGCTACGGATGCAGAATCTGCCATCGCTTATCTCCGGTCCAGACAGGAAGTCCTTCCGGACAAAGTAGGCGCCATCGGACATAGCGAAGGAGGCTTCGTAGCCTTTCAGGTCGCAGCCCACAAGAAAGCCGATTTTATCATTACCCTTGCAGGAGGAGGGACGGACGGGCGCGAACTGTTGCTGATGCAAAGGGCAGCATTGCTCGAAGCTTCCGGTGCACCGAAAAATTTTATCCGATATTACAACAACTACATGCGCCAGGCCCAGGAAATAGCCCTGCAATCGGGTAATATTCAAGTATGTGCATCCAAATTACAGGAACTGTTTCATGGTACACCACTCGAAAACCAAGTGGAGGCTGTGACCCGGCAACTTTATAATCCCGCAACACTGGGACTTCTGAGTTTCGACCCAGAAGACTATTATGCGGACATCACCTGTCCGGTGTTAGCACTTAACGGTGAAAAAGACGTACAGGTTCCGCCGGCCAACCTACCCCTCATCCGTAAAGGCCTGGAATCGAACGGCAATACTCAGGTAACCGCCATCCTTTACCCCCGTCTCAATCATTTGTTTCAGACAGCCGAAACCGGGCTTCTCCTCGAATACTCCGACATGGAAGAAACGTTCAGCATACAGGCATTAAAA
>CAJKZL010000306.1 GCA_905204385.1 uncultured Odoribacter sp.
CTGCAAAATCACAAAGTCGATCAATTCCGATTTCCAGAAAATCAGGTGATAATCCAATGGAACACCGTCATCACCCAAAATATCTATCTGTTCGGCCGTCTCCCGTCCTCTCACCAGCATATTCCGGGCTTCATTGACATCGGCGATCCAGGAATCCGAAATATTTTTCCGCGCATATTCGATAAATTCAGGATATTCCAGATATTTCGAATACGATTCCAGGGTATCGATAGCCGGATAGCGCTTGGAGTCGGCACGGGCCTGAGACAAAGCATAGAAACAACGGGCCACCTTTTTAGTAGATTCCGTCACAGGCTCTTTCAGGTTACCTCCTGCAGGCGACACCGTTCCGATAAAGGTCACGGAACCCGTCTGCCCGTTATTCAGATACACCATTCCGGCACGGGAATAGAAATTGGAGATAATGGCAGACAAGTCCATAGGGAAAGCATCCTGTCCCGGCAATTCCTCCATACGGTTGGACATTTCACGCAGCGCCTGAGCCCAACGGGAAGTAGAGTCGGCCAGCAGCAACACCTTCATCCCCATCGCCCGGTAGTATTCCCCGATCGTCATGGCCGTATAAACCGAAGCTTCACGGGCAGCCACAGGCATATTGGAAGTGTTGGCGATAATCGTAGTCCGTTCATACAAGGAGCGACCGGAACGAGGGTCCTGCAATTGCGGAAATTCGGTAAAGATTTCCACCACCTCATTCGCACGTTCCCCACAAGCCGCCATAATGATCACATCAGCATCCGCAAAACGGGCAAGTGCGTGCTGCAAGACAGTTTTACCCGTACCGAACGGCCCGGGAATAAAACCGGTACCACCTTCAAGCATCGGGTTCATGGTATCGATCACCCTCACTCCCGTTTCCATCTGACGAAAAGGACGCGGTTTGTCCACATAATTCCGCACAGCTACTTTAACCGGCCATTTCTGGACCATAGTAACTTTGTACTCTTTACCTGCCGGATCTTTCAACACAGCGATCGGGTCCTGAATAGTATATTCTCCTTCCGGAGCCACCGATACGACCGTATATTCCCCCTCCATCTTAAAAGGAACCATGATTTTATGGTCCAGCCAGTTTTCTTTCACATTACCGAGCCAATCCGCAGCTTTCACCCGATCGCCGGCCTTTACCAGCGGAGTAAAACTCCATTTTTTATCATCTTCCAACGGATTGGTATATTCACCCCTTTTCAGGAATACCCCCGTCATCTTATCCAGGTCGTTCTGCAGTCCGTCAAAATTCTTGGACAACAAACCGGGTCCCAGGCTCACTTCGAGCATATGATTTTCAAATTCAACAGGCATCCCGGGTTTCAGGCCACGGGTACTTTCAAATACCTGTACATAAGCAAGATCTCCTACCACTTTAATGACTTCGGCCATCAGACGTTCCCCGTTCTCCTGAATAAAACAAATTTCATTCTGAGAAACAGGTCCCTCGATTTTTACGAGCACCAGGTTAGAAATAATGCTATGGACTTTTCCTTGTGTTTTAGCCATATTATTACTTATTTCAAATTTCAGTTCCAAGACTTATCGCAACCGGAACGTTGCTCATCCTTCCGTACCCGAAATTTACAATTATCATTTAAATTGTTCTTCAAATTGAAAACTCTGCCGGAATCTTTCTATCATTTCCATAAATACTTTCCGGCCCGATTCCGAACTCATCCTGCTCCACCGCTCCACAATCATCAAGCGCAACAAATAACTGATTACCCTTTCGAGTGAAAAATACTCGAAGACTACGGCCTCATCCAGGAAATTCCAGACAAGTAAATCTATGCCCCGCTCCCGCTCGACGAGATTGTCGTTCTCCATCAAAGCGATCACCTTCTCGACATAGGGATATTCCATTCCCAGACCGAAATCTTTGGCATTGGAAGTCCGGAGAGCCATGGCGAATTCATTGTTACCGATCACTTCTCTGGCAATGGGCATACCATATTTCCGGGCAGTGAGCGCTGTCACCAGATTTTTCAGGTTCATGGAAAATTCCGCATACCTTCTAATCAGCAGATTTCCGGCATGCATCATATAATCGTAGTACATCCAGCTCAGTACATTTTCGGCCGACGCTTCATAACGCAAATGTTCTTCCTTAAAATCCGTGATGAATTCACGAAGGTAGGCAGGTAAAAGCTGATCGGGTTCGAGAATTTCTTCCTCCAGCAATTTTTCGGGAAAGACCGTCCTCAACGCCCTGTCGGGTTCTTCTTTGTTCAGCAACCTCAACACCTGGGCATTATCATTGGGAAGAAAAAATAAATCGATCAGTTGTTCGTCCTTTTCGTCGACATAATCCTTCATCTGAGTCCGGAATTCCGCTACCGTCAGCGATAATTTCCGGTCGTCCCAGGTAAGTTCAGGCAAGCCGGCAATAAAAGCTATGTAATCCATGCAATTTTTTTTTAGATTCCGGACGATGACAACATCATCCTTCCGAATCGTCTATCGATAGAGTAAACCTTTTGTGAAACTCCTGATGTACTGATTAAAGAAAGCTTCGAACAATTGTTCGGAAAAAGCGATCTGGTATCCCCCGTTTTTAGGTTGGATGACAAAAGCTCCTTCCGTATTGCCGGCCTTGATTTCCAGTCCTCTATCGAGTAATTCTTTATATTTGGATTTCACAAAATTCTGGAAATCCGATTTTTCCTGTTCGGAAAGAATCACTTCCAGGTTCAAATTGCCTGAGGCGACATCCCATTTCTTAACAATTTCCACCAGTAATTCCTGGACAAAAGCCTGATCCTTAAAACCTGCCCGGGCCATTTCTCCGGCCACTTCTCCCGAAATCAACTGAGTGATGGATTGTTTCAAGGCTGTAATCGCCTGACGGGCACTCAGGGCCATTTCAGATTCTGCCTTTTTCTTTAGGTTTTCTGCTTCGGCTTCAGCCCCGGCCTTAATTTCTTTTGCCTTAGCTTCAGCCTCTGCGACTAATTTCGTTGCATTCTCTTTCGCCTGGGCAATAATTTTTTCAGCTTCCTGATTTGCCTTTTCCACCCCCTCCTCATACAACTTTTTCGTCAAGACGTCTAATTTGTTTTCCATATTTGAATATAGTTTTTGAATAATTTCTGCTGTTGGTCAAAGGTATGCAAGTTACATACCAATCCCATTATTTGAAGGCTCCAAATTAGATATTTTTAGCTTTAGTTACAAATAAATTATCAGATTTAAAACGATTTCAGTTCAGATTCGCCACTTTTTGCCTGGAATAAGTCTAAATCTTTAACTTCCTTTCCTACGAGAACGAAGGTTATTTGGTTTAGCGAACATTTTTACTTTATTTTGTTCGGCCCAAACTCAACGAAACAAACTTGTAATTTTGCACACCCATGAATCTGCTCGATCACAAATACAAAGTTTTTTATCATCTTGCCCAAAATCCTAATACCACGAAGGTTGCCGAAGAACTTTATCTTTCACAACCTGCCGTTTCCAAGAATATCCGCGAACTGGAAAAAGAACTGGGGATTACTTTATTTTATCGGGAAAGAGGAGGCATGCGCCTTACCGAGGCAGGACACTATCTATATACCGAATTGGAAGCTGTCGTCCTGAAGGAAAGAAAAATCCAGTTTACCGTCGACCGGTTGAGGGATCAGTTTACCGGCACCCTCAGGATTGGAGCCAGCACCACCTTGTCTCAATATATCCTTCCGGAAATACTGGCCCATTTTACCAAAGCCTATCCCCATCTGAAAATTGAACTGACCAGCGGCAATACCGATCAGATAGAAAAAGAAATTCTGGCCGATAATTTACAGTTGGCTTTTATCGAAGGCACCCCCACCCAACCCGATATACATTATATCCCTTATCTGCAGGACGAAATCGTACTGGTATGTGCCGCCGGCAATTCCATTCCGGAAACCGTGCCCCTGGAGGAACTTTCACGACTCTGCTTCGTTTTCCGTGAAAAAGGTTCCGGAACCTACCATATTATTAAAAGACAACTATCGGCATCGGGAATCGCAATGAACTCCCTGCACGATCAACTGACTTTGGGAACGACGGAGGGAATAAAACGCTATCTGCAATATTCCTCCTGCTTCGCCCTATTGTCTATCTATAGCATACGGAACGAACTAGCTGCCGACAAACTCAGAATTGTGGAAATCGAGGGATTAAAAATAGAAAGGACATTTTATGCCATTCACCGGCAAGGAGAAACCGACCCTTATGCCCAAAAGTTTCTGGATTTCGCCTTTCGGCGGAATCCTTAACCTTATGCCGTCGCCGGCACCAGGTATTTCACCAATAAATAACCGCCGCCCACCAGCCAAAGGTAAAGCAAAAACGCCAAAACAAAAGGTTTCGCCCCAGCCTGTTTGAATTTATCGAAACTCGTTTCAGCACCCAGAGCTGTCATTGCCATCGTCAGCAGGAAGGTGTCTATATATTCTATGGTACCGTTCAAAGGAATTTCCTTTACCGTCTCGACTCCGCATAAATACTGCAAGAAAGAATTGCGCCCGATGATGCCGAAAGACCAGAAGGCAAACCAGGGAATCGTAATCTTGCTTCTTACGGCTTTTCCATCGGGACCTATCTGTTTACGACCGGCCAGGGCAATGCTCATCATCACCAAAACCGGAGCCAGCATCATCACCCGGATCATTTTCGTAATGGTAGCGGGTCCTGCGATGCCCAATGCATCGGTAGGGTCCATCGCATTACCTGCTCCTGCAGCGTGAGCAGCCTCATGCCA
>CAJKZL010000307.1 GCA_905204385.1 uncultured Odoribacter sp.
AGCATTATTCCCGGTCGTCACTGTACTGAACTTTTTTGCCGGTACATTCATCAATTCCCAGTCCCTCAGTTCTCCCCTTCCTCCGAGCGAAACCGTACCTGTACCTATGCCTCCCAACGGTAATACCACCTGTAACAAATGGTCCTGATCATACTGTTTCAACACCGGCCAGGCCGACGGTGTCCCCTCCTGTGCCATACCCGGCATCGCCAGCAATAAACCGGCCCCTAAAAGAACATTCCGAATCCTCATCCTTTTTATCGTTTAAAGTAAATTTTCTATTCCTGTCAATCTGTCCGTTTCCGGATGTTACTGCATTTTCTCCTGCAACAACAACTGTTTTTCCTGTCCCCAATATTTACAGTCCAGTTCCCAAAAAACCGACGTATAGGGCTTCAACAGGGGAGTTTTAATCACGATCACCCGATACAGATTGCTCACGCTGTCCATCCGGGCCAACAACTCCTCGTGCCTGCAAAAGACAACACTATCCTCCGGAATACACTGTTCCATCTCTTTTTTCAATTCCTCAATCCCGGGGCAAATGTCCTCATTCAGGAAACGGTATTCCTCATCCCGGTAAACATGGGCATAAACATGAGGCATCCTCCCTATCCGGCTTTTCACCCACCTGACCACCTCCGTATAAGGCTTGTCGGCATAATAGGTCAACACTCCTTCTTTGGTCTGCAAAGGGTATGCCATATCCGTCACCACAATCCAGTTGCGGTGGCCCAGTAAAGGGAAATCTTGTTCAATTTTCTTCAACCCATCGGAAGAAAAAGGGGTCTTTTCCGGTTTACATGAAACCAGAAACAATAACCCCATGCTTAAAATCAACAGTTGTTTCATCCGTTTATCCCAGTCTTATTTTTTTAATTCTTCTTCCAGCAATTTTTTCAATCCGGGCTTGGAAGGACGGGGAGCATCCACAGACACGATCTTACCGTCCCGGCCGAACACCATAAAACGGGGAATTCCCTTTATTTTGTAATCGCGGGTAATTTTACTCCATCCGTCGGCAAACAATTGTACACCTCCCAATCCTTCTTTCCGGATAAAATCCAGCCATCTTTGCTTATCTTTAGCTTTATCCAGAGACACTCCGATAAATACCACATCCTTTCCGCGCATTTCCTCTTCCAGTTTTTTCAAATGAGGAATTTCCCCCCGGCAAGGCCCGCACCAGGTGGCCCACACATCGACCAACACCACTTTCCCCTTAAAATCAGACAAAGAGACCTCTTTCCCGTTTACGTCCGGATACGTGAAATCGGCAGCCTCCATACCATGCGCCGTATTGAATAAAGCCGTACCGATAGCTTCCGCCCTTGTTTTCTGTGCCGGTGTAACAAAATACTTTCCATAGTCTTTCATCATATTCAGGTACTGATCATACGATTTATAACGCCTTGCTTCATTCAGCACATATTCTCCCTTCAAACGGTCATTTCCCAGGAATGAAAGGCAAGTGTTTAAATGATACTCCTGACCCGAATTACGAATGGCAAAATTAACATATGAACTAAACGCCCGTACGCCGTAAGGGAATTGCAAAACTCCGTCATCCGTGAATTTATCCTTTGAAACAATAGCCGAATACCAGGCAGGCCAATCTTTTTTCTGAGGATGCTCAGTACGCGGAGTATACAGGAACATGATGGCATAATAATCCACATCATAATCTATCTTTTTCCGCAACAGCTCATCAAATGCCTTGTTCCCGCTACGGATCTGCTTTTTAAAACCGGGTAACTGAGCGATCAGTTTTTCCAAATCCGGGAAAAAATCTTTATATGTGCTACGTACCGCTCTGAAATAAACACTTTTCAAACGGACATTGGCTGAAAATTCCTCCCATTGAAAAAGGGCTTTATTTTCTCCGGTGTTCTTCCCATTTAGCCTGGCTTCCTTCTCGTAAATGTCCAGGTTAATTTCTTCACCTCCTTTCACATAAATCGGGTGGCTCATCTGCTCTGTGCCCACCGTATAAAACCCTTCCTGCTCCGGAACCAGGGAAAAACCATAGCTGCCGTCGGGAGCAACCGTGGTCGTCGCATAAAGTTGCAAAGCACCGTCAACCGTCTTATATAAATTCAGCCCGGATAGTTTATCCGCTTTTACTTTTCCTTTGACAGTCGTATATTTCTGTGCCACCCCAGCACCCGCCAGGCAACAACACAGCATAAATAAGATAATCTTTTTCATCCTTCTGATTTTACATCTGTTTATAATATTTCTTAAATTTTCTCACCGCCATATCCACCGGATTTACCGGTATTTGTTTCAAATCCTGCCCGATATCCTGATAAAGCCAGGTTTGTGTCCACCCGTATATGACCGGAGGCGGCATTTCCGGATTCTCCCGGCGTTGTTTCAGGTAATTAAAATAAAGTTCCCACCGTTTGTAGTAATAACTTCCTAACAATCCGCCGATTTCACGATGTGCATAATCATTCAATGCTCCCTGACGCTTGTCCCAGGAAGTGATCAGCAAACGGTGGTAATATTCATACTGATTTTGTATTCCGGTATTTTGGCTGGCTAATCTTGCCTCCTTCAGCCAACCTTCCAATGAAAAGGCAGGATGGGTAAGCAACAATTCATCCTGATCGCGGATCAATTCCAGAAAACGGGTAACATTACTTTCAAACGCCTCCTGATTCTGCTGCTTCCATGCCAATTGTATAGCGACATAGGTCTCCCGTCCCAGATCCGCCAGGTATTGCCGCACCATATCCACTGCATCATATTGATAATTGAGATTCCCGCGCAAATCTGCAGTGTCTTCCAGCAAGTAACAGCAGGCACGTGCATACTCCCCGGGGTCGTAATAAATCCGGCATTGCGACCAGGCAGACACCGTTTTCACGTTGAGTGAAGGAGCGGCACAAAATACCGATTCCGAAGGACGGCGCGATCCCGGGAAGGTCCCATACACGGTACGCAGGAATCCCTGCCAAGCCATCTTCAACGATGTCCGCTCACTCCCATAACGGCACACCGGATAACGTTCTATCCACTCTTCCGGCTGCAAAGGCTTTTTTCTCCAGACCATATCCCCCCAGAGCGCAGGTACCACGGGATTGGTTTCAATCCCTTCCGGCGTAAATCCGATCCCCACCAGGGTCTTTGCTGCCTTTTTATCGCCAAACGCTGCTACAGGCTGAGTGGCAATTGCTTCCAATCGTCCGTGCAAACCAATATTACCTCCCCAATTGGAGATATTCGACCACGCCCAGGGAATCCCTTCATATCCCCCCTGGTCTTTCCAGCGGTGCCAGTACTCTGCACATAATTCCACCACCAGGGCATGTTCAGGATCCAATCCCTTCAGCAAAGCAGCCGATGGATTCGGTCCCCAGCTCTGCAATACCCATACGGCTTTCGGGTTGGCCTTCCTCATGGCTGCCTCCACCGCTTTTGCACAGGCGGTTACATCCAGCTTTCCGGTCTTCCCTCCCTCATGGAACAAATCTCCTGCATAAAAACCGGACGTGCCAAACAAGGCTTTATATTCGCGGTACCAGCTCTCTGCCAAACGGCTGAATCCGGGGTCGAGCGGCGAAAGTACATCCGGACGGTCAAACGTATTCCACTTTCCCTGTTCAACAATCTGTCGCTGAGGATATTTTTCCTTAAAAGAAGAAGGTACCATCCCGTAAAATGCCTGAAATACAGGTTCCATCCCATACTCCCGCATCCTTGCCAAAATCTTTTTCTGCAATTTTTCCTGACGTTCAAACCATTCGTCGGGCAAAGGCCCTCCCAATCCTTGCATATTGCCCATCAGCAGCCAGGGCAGGTAGGCAGGACCCGTCAAAAATGCCTTCACCTCAGCATCCGTATATCCCTGTTGCCGCAAAAAATTCCGCCAGACTACCTCCACCCCGACCATAGCGAGGGGGTGGGTCACTCCGTGCATAGCCATCCAGTCTATTTCCTGCTCCCAACGCTCCCAATCCCAGTAGGCGGCAGAATACCCGAACGTGCAATAATTCATATAAGTCACAAAGCGATAAGGACTCTCTTCGCGGATTACCCGGGATGGCAACGGTAGTTTTCCGGGCAATTCAGGTTTCATATCCGTCCAACTGACCGAAATATTCAGGCATTCCTTCATATAGCGGTGTATACCCGAAGCAACACTGACCGGGGAGTTTCCTTCAATCACAATTTGCCGGCCGGAAGCAGTTATTTTATAATAATTCTGTTTGGTTCCCTGCCTGATTTTCACAACGATCTGCTCTTTTTGCTGAGGCATCAGGCGGGATAACAGGCTGTCGATGACAACCGGACAGGAATACACATCCGCAACCATCATTACCCACAAAACAAGTACACCCCAGTTTTTCATATCTTTATTTCTTCAGCCATTGATATACCCTATTCTTTCCACAAATAATTATTCAAAAAACGCTGATAATCGCCGGAAGTATATTCTCCCTTTGCCCTCATCCAGCCATGCCGCTCATCCGGAAACAACATCAACTCAAATGTTTTATTCAACTGTTGTAACGTATCCACCAACTGAATGCTATTCTGTACATGTACATTATCATCCATCATCCCATGTATAATCCGCAACATAGCAGGTCCGTGCGTCTGGTAACGACCGGCATAGGTCAGCACGGAAGCAGCCTGATAGCCTTCCGGATTATCCTGTGGACGGTCCATATACCGTTCGGTATAATGGGAATCATAAAGCCGCCAGACCATCACACCGTATTTCGCATA
>CAJKZL010000308.1 GCA_905204385.1 uncultured Odoribacter sp.
CATCATGCTAAGTTTGCTTCTTTCGGTAGTTATGAAGAAAGGGAGGAAGTTCCGCAATTCACGCGGCAGGAAGAATGCCGGGTGGATTTTGCGGTCCCGGGCGATACTCTTTATGCCGGACAGGCATTTCAGTTGCATGCAGACTGTTCGCCTGCCGTGGCTTCGGTATTTTGGGATGCGCCCTCTGCCGGAGTCGAAGGGTTAAGGGTGAAAAATCCGGTGATGGTGTTCCCGAAAGCCGGGAAGCGGACGGTGCAGTTAACCGGAGTGACCGAAGAGGGGAAAACGGTTACGGTTAAAAAAGAGATAAGGATTCTTCCTGTTCATTTGAGTGCGGACTTCCGTCCGGTTCAGACGGAGGGATCGGCAGGCGAACGGATCAGTTTCCATCCAGTGACGCCCATTCCGGGATATCGTTACGAGTGGAGTATGCCGGGTGCCGATGCAGAAAAAGCATTTACCCAGAGCGCGGCAGCTACTTATGCTTCGGCGGGCGATTACGAAGTAAAACTCAAGGTTTCTCATGTGTCCAAACGGAAGTCGGTAGCCCTGACCCAACGGCTGCACGTCCGGAATGTCGCTCCACTGGTGGAGTTCGATCTTTCGCCCAGGGTGGTGCAAAAAGGAGAAGAGGTGACGTTTACCGACCGCAGCCGGTATATGCCCATCGATTGGAAATGGCAGATCGACAGCCGTCGTTTTACTTTGTTTGCTAAGGGTGACAATCCCAGGGTACGGATGGATGTTCCGGGAGTGTACGATGTGACCCTGACGGCTTCGAATGAGATGGGCAGCGGCACCGCTGTACAGAAGCAGGTGTTGGTGGTGTGCAATGCAGATAGCAAAAATGGCCTCAATTTCAGTGATCCGAAAGCCAGGGTAACGACCGAAAAGGCCTTGTGGGACGGCGCAGCGGGCGAGATGACCGTAGATTGGTGGATGCATCCGTCGGCGAAAGAATGCTTCGGGGGAAGCGGCAAGAGTGCGGCAACCTGGCAAATGGCGGCAAACGGCAAAGGAAATATGGTTTTCTTTGCAGACAGTCTTTCCACAGCTTCCGGGAATGGGTATGTTGTGCCCGGTCAATGGCATCATTATGCGGTGACTTTCAGACAGGGAGAGGTGACGTTTTTACGCGACGGTATGGTATTCAAAACCGGGAAGTTGCAAAACAAGAAACGCAAAGTGAAAGAGATCCCTGCTTTTGATGTAGTCCGTCTGGGAGGGGAAGGCCTGCCGATGAATGCCGTGGTCGATGAGTTCAGGATTTGGAAGAAAGCGCTTTCCGATAGTTCGATACGGCAGTATTGCAATGCTCCGATTGAAGATATTCGCGGGACTGAGCAGCGTGACGCCCTCGTGCTTTATTATTCCTTTAATCAGAGTGGGGGCGACGTGGAGGATCTGACTTCGCAAAGGAATACGGGAAGACGCGAGTATTTCGGGCCCGACGGGGATGCCTGGGGAATATCTGCCGGGGTATTCTGTCTGAATTTCGATACTCCGTTTACGGATCTGTCGGCTGCGTTGCTTCCTCCTGCTTCCCGTCCTTTTGCAACGGGTGGAGATCCGGTGAACTGTAAGGATGCCGAACGTTTTATGGATTTCAAAACCGGACAAAAGGAAAACGGATGGTTTGTAGAAAATCCGGTGGTCAACGATAGCATAAAGACCGGACTGTATGTGGATAAACGTAAAGGAGATGCTCTTTGCGTTTATACAGGCTGGGACGGTTTTGCCGGAAGTCTCTCCAACCATAAGCTGTATTGTAGGGTGAAGCTACCCGCCGGGAAATATGAACTGGAAATAATTCCGCTGGGCGATGTTCCGTCGGGGGCTTCCTATCTGGTAGCTGCTCCCGGAAAAGGATTACCCGACGTGGCGGGATTGGAAGCTGCGATTGCTTGTTGTCCCCTTTCGGAGAAGCGACTGTCTTTTGTCCTGGGGAGGGAGACCGAGTTGTCGTTGGGGATTGTGTTTAATCTGGAAGGACGTTCAGGGATAGCTATCGACCGGATTATATTGCATCGGGCCGTTGTCGGAGAATAAGGAGGCGGGGACAGACTTTCGATCATCCGAGGATACATCAGCAGATTTTGTTATATTTGTCAAAACTTAAATCAGTTTCTTATGGATATCGTCAAGGCAGAATTTTTGGTCAGTAACTCAACGGTTTCGAAATGTCCTGCGCCCGACCGTCATGAATATGCGTTTATCGGTCGCTCGAATGTCGGCAAGTCGTCGTTGATCAATATGCTGACCAACAACAAAAAGTTGGCAAAAACAGCCGCAAGGCCGGGAAAAACCCAGTTGATCAATCATTTTCTGATCAACGATCAATGGTATATGGTGGATCTACCCGGATATGGCTATGCCCGTATATCGGAATCCGCCCGTCAGCAGTTCGAGAAGATGATACGGGATTATATTCTGAAACGGGAAAACCTGGTGTGCCTTTTTGTATTGGTAGATAGCCGCCTTGAACCCCAACGGATAGATCTGGAATTTATGGAATGGTTGGGTGAAAATGGGGTGCCTTTTGTCATGGTGTTTACGAAGGCGGATAAGTTGAGTGCGGATCAGCGGTTGAAATGCATTGCCAATTACCATAAGGTGATGTTGGATACCTGGGAGACTACTCCGCTGGCTTTTATGACATCGGCAGAAAAGAAACTGGGGCGTTTGGAGCTTCTGGATTATATAGACGAACTGAATAAGACGGTAAATATAAATGTAAAATGAAAAACCGGGGCGCGCATCTTTTTCTTCCGGCTATTATGGCATTCTTGTGGTGGTGTGAAGCACCGGCCTGTCTGGCGCAGGAATTGAAGACGGGGTATTATCCGGAAGGCCAGCTCCGCTACAAAGGTTATTTTGCAGACGGTAAGCCGGTGGGGGAATTATTGCGCTATTATCCCGAAGGGAATGTAAAAGCCCGGATGAATCACAGGGGAGATACGGTGGCGGTGACATTTTACAGCCGTTCGGGGGAATATACGACTATCGGTACGTATGTCGGCCGGCGGAAGACGGGCATTTGGAAATATGCTAAGGGGGATGTTTTGCTGGCAGAGGAAGAATACCGGGATGATAAATTGGAGGGGATCAGTAAGCGGTATGGAAAAGATGGGGAGGTGTTGGAACAAAAATGCTGGAAAAACGAACAACCTGAGGGGGAATGGCTGTTGTTTTATGAGAATGGCAAATTGCGTTTGCAGGGATTTTATCTTGCAGGAAAACTGGAAGGGTTGTTGAAGACTTATTCCCCGGAAGGGAAGCTGCGGACGAAAGGAATTTACAAGGATAACCTGAAGGAGGGAGAATGGGAGTATTATGATTGGAAGGGCCGGCTTGACAGGAAAGTGGTTTATCATGCCGGAATCCCTGAACATGCGGAGGAACGGGAACTGGAGGAAAGCCGGAAATTGGATTCCCTGATTCATTCGGGCGGAAAAATTCCGGATCCTGCACATTTTACGGATGATCCGGAAGCTTATATGAAACTATCCGGGATGGAATAATGGACGGAGGCTTAGACGAAGGAGGAACAGCAGAATGGAAGCGATTACTTTATATGAACTGAATAACCGCATCAGGAAGGTACTGAAGCAAGAGTTTGCCGGGACGTTCTGGATTACGGCCGAGATCACGGAGATCCAGTTGAATAGTTCCGGACATTGCTATTTGCAGTTGGCGGATAAACGGGAGGGCGACGAAGGGATTATAGCAACGGCCAGGGCGACGATATGGGCTTTTACCTTCCGGACGTTGCGTCCTTATTTTGAAACGACGACGGGACGTTGCCTGGCGAAAGGCATGAAGGTGATGCTGAATGCAGAGGTGGTTTTTCATGAATTGTACGGCTATTCATTGAATATCAAGGATATCGATCCTACTTATACGGTAGGGGATTTGGAAAGGAAGAAACGTGAAATCTTGCTTCAATTGGAGGAGGAAGGGATCATCGATATGAATCGGGAACTGGAATTTCCCCTCTTGCCCAAGAACATCGCCGTCATCTCGTCTCCCACGGCAGCAGGGTTGGGTGATTTTGTCAATCAGTTGGAGCATAACCCCTATGGATATCGGTTTCACGTGAAGTTGTTTCCGGCGATTATGCAGGGAGATAAAACGGCGGATTCGGTCATTCAGGCGTTGGAACGAATTTACGAGTATGAAACGCTGTTCGACGTCGTGGTGGTCATCCGGGGAGGTGGTTCGCAAACGGACCTCGGATGCTTCGATTCCTACGATATGGCGGCCAATATCGCTCAGTTTCCTTTGCCGGTGATTGCCGGGATCGGACATGAGCGGGATGAGACGATTGTGGACCGGGTGGCGCATTCGCGGGTAAAGACTCCTACGGCAGCAGCGGCCTTGTTGATCGGGATTTTCAGGGATCAGGAAAGTCGGACCGAAGAATTGCTAAATCGTTTTGTTGCCGGGGTTCAGGAATTATTGTATAATGAACAAACCCGGCAGCTAAAGGCTGCTACGGGGTTTAAGCGCGGAATCCAGGCTATTTTGATGGGAGGGGAAGCCCGGTTGAAATTGTTGTCCCAAAGGTTGGACCATGCAACGGGAAATTATATCCGAAGCCGGGAGACCTATTACGAACAAGTGAAGTCGAAAGTGGCGAACCGAGTGCAATTGTCGAACGAGCGGCAAAAACACCCGATACAGATCT
Source organism: uncultured Odoribacter sp. (assembly GCA_905204385.1). Next base: position 4,688 of record CAJKZL010000308.1, read on the forward strand.
TGACTGGGGAGGTGAAGCAGACGACGGCGAAAGTCTTCGATAAGCA
>CAJKZL010000309.1 GCA_905204385.1 uncultured Odoribacter sp.
AAATCCGCTGCTAATTCTTTAAAAGATATAGCTGAGCTGGTAGACTACGCTCATCGTTTTTATTGCCGGGTATTCGTTACCCTGAATACAATATTGTATGATTCGGAGTTGGCCGAAGCGGAAAAAATGATCCGGCAATTGTACGCGATCGGGGTCGATGCTTTGATCATTCAGGACCCGGGAATTCTCAGAATGGATTTGCCGCCGATCAGCCTGCATGCCAGTACTCAAATGCACAATTATGATCTGGAAAGAATCAAATTTTTAGATCGGACGGGCTTCCGTCGTATTGTATTGGCCCGGGAATTATCGTTAGAACAAATCCGGGAAATCCGCAAGCAGGTAAAAGCAGAACTGGAGGTTTTTGTTCATGGGGCATTATGTGGCAGTTTAAGTGGGCAATGTTACCTGTCGCAGTATATGTTCGGACGTTCTGCCAACCGGGGAGAATGCGCTCAGCCTTGTCGCATGAAATGGTCCGTAAAGGATAGTGACGGAAAGGTTTTGGTAAATAATAAGTATATCTTGTCGCTTAAAGATTTGAATCTATCGGCTTATATTAAAGATTTAATAGATGCAGGGGTCGATTCGTTTAAAATAGAAGGTCGTCTGAAAGATGAGAATTACGTATCGAATGTTACTGGCTACTACTCTTCGCTTATCGGCAGCTTGGCTGATATTCAGCGTACCGGATCTGGAAAAAGCATTGTTCGGTTCGAACCGTCGCCGGAGAAAAGTTTTATCCGGGGATATTCTACTTATTTTTTTGACAAGCGGGAAAAGGGTTTGGTAAATGCAGATTCTCCTAAATCTATGGGGAAATTATTGGGAAAGGTGATACAGTCGAAGGGAAATCGGTTAAGGATAGAGACGAAAGAACAAGTCAGTAACGGGGATGGGTTGTGTTATTTTGAAAAGGGAGAGTTGAAAGGAATAAGGGTAAATCAAGTGGAGGGGGATTGGATCATTTGTAATGAAGTAGTCGATATCCGCAAGGAAACTCTCCTTTACCGGAATTACGACCATCGCTTCGTTACTCAAGTGGAAAAGGCGAAATCTGTTCGGAAAATAGCTTTCCGAATGGAAGTTGCGGTTCATGAAAACCGTTTGCTCATCCGATGTACCGATGAAGATCAAAATGTGGCGGAGATACTTTCCGAAGAAATATTTGAACCGGCTGCTGATCCTGCTCAGCAAGATCGGTTAAGGACGCAACTCGTCAAGTGCGGAGATTCCGATTATGTTTGTAGCGAGTGCATATTTCTTTCCGAACAGGTTTTGTTTGTTCCTGCTGCAATTGCCAATGCGTTAAGACGGAAGGCCTTGGAAACATTAAGCACGGTCAGGGAACAAAACCGGGAGTGTTCGACACCTTTCCGGGAGAATAAGGAAATCCGGTACCCGGTACCTGTAGATTGGCGTTTGAACATTGTGAATCGGAAGGCAGAGGCTTTTTATGCCGATCATGGAGTGAAAGAGTTAGAACCGGGTTTTGAAAAGGCAGGTAGCCGGATAGGTTACGAGTTGATGCATACTCGTTATTGCATATTGCATGAGATAGGACGATGCCGGAAATCACACCCGAACGATGGATTCCGCTTCCCTTTGTATCTATGCAACGATAAGCACCGCTTCCTGCTGGAATTCGATTGTAAGAATTGTTTTATGAAAGTGAAGAATCAGGAAGTTCACAAATAACTTCCTAATTCTCAATAATAATGGAGGTTTGTTTACGACCATCCATATAGACGGTCACCGGTTTGTCGAAACGGACATGAAATACGAATTCCTTCTTCTCGATTACTTTTTGCCGGCGGATGCTGTCGAAATTGATAAATGAAGTTTCCGATTCGTAAGGAACGGCAAAATAGCCGACATTCATAGAAGTGACATTGTGGAAAAAGTGAGAGCCGAGGGAAGCATCCAGGGGAAAATCTTTCAAGCCCTGTTCGACGATCACTTTTGCTTTGGAAATATCCGACCATAAGACGGGAATTCCGGTCAGTTTATCCCGGGTGCCCCAGCGACCGGGACCTATGAGGATATAGGGAGTGTCGGTCTCCTTGAGTTTCTGGTTAAAGTATTTAACTTCCTCTGCCATCTCTTCGGTGCGTAAGCGGTCAAAAAGATCCGGGTCGACATATACGATGTCCTGAATATCAGTTAATTTACCGTTGCCCATTCCTTTGTCGGCCCGTAATACCGCTTTGCTGAGATCGATATTTTCTTTATCTATGTCCATATGGTATTCGTTCTTAATCAGCGGTTTGATTTGTAAGACATAGAAAATCCATTCGTCTTCCTCTTTATTGACGGCAAATTCCATTTCTACCGGGGCTCCTAAGGCTTGCGAAAAAATGTCCAGCAAAATATCCAGAGCAGAAGCCAGAGGGATATGATTGTATTGCAGGATATTGGGAAAATTAACGATGCGAGGACCGCGAACGTTGAAGTCATATTCGATCCGGTCGTTCATAAAATCGTATACAGAAGCGCAATGCTGTAAGTTTCCGTCCCGTTCCGCTTCCTTCAGGTCATAGGATTTCAGGGTTGCCTCTTCGCCTCCCTCTGCCAGATTATAATCGGGTTGGCGCAGGTCGAGGGCATAGAAATATTTTTGAGAATCCCGGTACATGTCCTGGATGGATGCCAACTGAAGTTTGGGATAACGGGGACAGAAACGGTAAGTCTTTTCCCCGCCCACGACATAAGCTCCCAGTCCGATCGCCATCACTGCAAATCCGTCTTCCGGTTTAATATAGGAAAAAGGATAAAAATTATAAGACTGAGCTACTCCGCTGATATTGGGATAATATTTACCGTTGTAGTCATTGCCGACGACTTCCTGAATGATGACCGCCATTTTTTCTTCTTCGATCATACTGTCGATAGCACTGAAATAGGCCCGGGAACTTTCGGTGAATATGGAAGCATAAACCAATCTGATGGCAGTTTCCAGATCATCGATCCTGCGTTCGATATCGGGATGATTATTGGGAATCAGATAGGTGGAATATACACCTGCAAAGGGTTGGCTGAGCGAATCTTCGAATAAACCGGACGATCGCACAGCCAGGGGTTTGTGCATGACTTCCAGGTATGCCCGAAGTTTTTCCCTCAACGAAAGGGTAAGCCGGGAGGCTAAAAAATGAGTTTTAATTTCCTGGTAGCTTTTATTACTGTAAATGATTTTGCTCAAATCGTTATTTTCGATGAAATGGTCGAATTCATCCACACCGATAATAGCTGTTTTGGGAATCTGTATTTTCAGGTTGGGGATCAGCTTTTTGAGATCTGTATTTTCCAGAAAATTGGATAAAAAAGCCATTCCTCTGCCTTTCCCTCCGAACGATCCTCTGCCTAGCCGGAGAATATACCGGTTGGAGTCGGCTAGTTTCGGATTGAAATTAACGATACGGCCTTTGATTTTTTTCAGTTCTGCGGCTTCGAAAACTTTTAGAATAAATTGCCGTAATTCTGCCGGTGTCCGGAAATCTTCCAACTGATACCGCTTCATATGCTTGGCCAGGGTGATTTCCCGACGGGCCATCAACCAGGTGGAAATTCCGTTGCGAATAGAGTGGTATATCAAGGATTCATCGGGGATGCTCAGCAACTTTTGCTTGAATTCTTCAATAGAAGTCGCTTTATCGATAGGCTCTCCCTTTTGGTTCCGGAAAACGAAATCGCCGAAGCCCAGGTAGTTTTTTATGAATTCTTTGACATCATGGGCCAGCGTAGGAGAGTTTTTATTGATAAAGGCTGCATGCAGTTCTTCTGCTTTTTTAGCATTTTCGTTTTCATGGCTTTGGAGCATACAGGGAATTTTTCCGCCTGATTCTTCCACGTATTTGATCAAGCGGATGCCGGCTTCTTCATCTTCCGTTCCATTCCGTTTATACCTGACATCGGAGATGACTCCGATGAGATTTTCCCGGTAATTATCGATGATATAAACGGCTTCTTCATAATTGGTAGCGAGAATGACTTTAGGCCTTACCCGTATTTTCATCACCAGGCTCATATCGTTGTCCTGAGGTTCTGAGAAAATGAGTTCCTGAGTTTGTGTCATGACCTCAGTATAAAGTAAAGGCAAATAACGGGAATAATACCGGATCGAGTTTTCGACCAATAGGATTACCCGGATATCTCCCAAATGGGTGTCCCGGTCGAGGTTCATTTTATCCTCGATATATTTGGCCATGACCAGGAATATCTTGGTGGAACCGTTCCAGACGAACAACCTTTCGATAGATTCGTACAACCGATCTTCTATAGTATGAAAATAGGCCAGGTCCGAATTGTTGTTTACCAGCATCAGCTGACAGATATTCGGATATAAATCTTTCAGATGACGGCTGATGACCAAAGGAGTTTGTTTATCCAGACCGGCCATCAGGATGATCAGGTCGATATGCCTTTCGGACAAAATCTTCAGGGCTTCTGCTTCGCTGGCGACAGAAGTAAAACGGGGGGCGGTATACAGGTTGACCTGTAAATATTCCCCCACGATTTTATCGGTGAATTGCCCTTCCCGTTCGATGGTATAAGCATCATAATAATTGGCGATCAAAAGAATTTCTTTGATTTTGAAGGGCATTAATTCCTGGAAAATGTCCCGGTCGCTCTTTTTACGTTTGTAGATTTTGTGTAGTTCGATTGACATAAACAGATGATTCAATGGTAATAGACTAGCTATCCTGTTGTACTGAATGATGTAATATTACTAATGT
>CAJKZL010000310.1 GCA_905204385.1 uncultured Odoribacter sp.
CGCCCTCCCTGGCCGATGCAAGAAACGTGGGCATCGGCATCCGCAACGCTACTCTCGACGAACAGTCGGCTGAAGTGTGGGTGAATGAATTGCGTTTGTCGGATTTCGATAATAAGGGGGGATGGGCTGCCAATGCCCGGATTACGGCAAAATTGGCGGACATTGCTACCGTCAGCTTTGCCGGTAGCCGCATGACACCCGGTTTCGGTAGTATAGAGCAGCATGCTTCCGAGATTGAAAGAGAAGATTTTCGTTCTATCGATTTCTCTACGAGTGTGGAAGCGGGAAAATTTTTCCCTGAAAGATGGCGGCTGAGGATTCCGTTTTTTTATTCTTATTCGCGCCAGTCTACTTTGCCGGAATACGATCCCACCGATACGGATATCACCCTGGAAACGGCTTTGAATCATGCGGCAAATAAACAGCAGCGCGATTCTATCAAGCGGAACGCTGAAGATTATATGATGCGTAAGAGCATAAACCTGACTAATGTCGGCATTGAAAGCAAAGATGGCAAACCTCGTCTTTTTTCTTTTGCCAATCTGGCTTTGACGTATTCGTACAATAAATCGTTCTCCCGGAATGTAAATACAGAGATGGACCTGGAAAAGAACTACAGGGGATTAATCAGCTACATTTACAATGGGCGGCCGCCGTTAGTAGAACCTTTTAAAAAATCGAAAGCACTCGATTCGAAATATCTGAAGCTGATCAAGGATTTCAATTTTTATTATATGCCGTCGATGCTGAGTGTCACCTCGGATATTACCCGCGATTACAGGGAAATCAAGTCCCGGAATTTGGATAATCCTAACTTATTGATTGCTCCGACTTACGATAAGGATTTCCTATGGACCCGCGATTATGCCTTTAAGTTTAACCTGACCCGGAATCTGGTAGTCGATTTTCACGCAACGGCCAGGGCCAGAATCGATGAACCGGAAGGGATTGTGGATAAGCAGCGGGATCCCGAACGTTATCAGCAGTGGAAAGATACGGTATGGAATAATATTCTCGATGGTGGACGGCCGGTAAATTATAATCACGATTTTTCAGTCCAGTATGCCTTGCCCCTCAATAAACTGCCTTTCCTGGATTGGACCAGCATACAGACAGCCTATTCCACCCGATATGACTGGCAGGCCGCTGCACTGACTAAAGATTCTACCAATCTGGGGAATGTCATCCGAAATGCCAGTTCTTTTCAGGTGAATACGGACTTGTTGCTGACCACTTTGTATCATAAGTCGGAGTATCTCCGCAATGTTTCCAGGCCACAGCGCAAGCCCAGAGGAAAGAATGTGGAGTATAAACAGGAGGTGGGACATCTGCAAAAAGGAAAACCGATAGTGGTACGCCATCGGTTGAAAACGGGGGACGTCAAGGCCAGACTGACGACAAGCGATGGGAAAGAGGTGAAAGCCGGGTATGTGCCTGTCGGGCGCAATAAGATCCGCATTAATCCGGCTCAGTCCCTGGAAGGGGGAAAATTGCAGGTGTCGGGGGTCCAGCGTTCGCAAATGCATGCGGGACGGTCGATTGTCCGTTTTTTAGTGGGTTTGGCGACAAGCATTAAAAATGTGAATATCGCTTATTCCGAAGATAAGGGAACTACGTTACCGGGTTTTTTACCAGAGGCCCGCTGGCTTGGGCAGCAGAGTTTCAACGGTTCTTCCGCTCCGGGATTTAAATTCCTGTTCGGGGCGCAGAAGCCGGAGTTCGGGATCGAGGCTGCACGGAAAGGCTGGATTACTACCGATTCGGCCCAGACCAATCCTTTCCTTATGAATGCTTCGCGTAGCATTTATGTCAGGGCAGCGCTCGAACCTATTCAGAAATTGAGAATAAACCTCACCTCCAATTGGAGTCGTTCGCGCAATAGCAGCGAGTATCTGATCTACGACGGTTCGTCATTTGCTTCGGTGAATAAAATGTATGCCGGGAATTTCAGCATGTCTGTCGTGGCTATTAAGTCGGCATTTTACACTGTCGGTAATAATACCGGAGCTTCCCTGGGAATTTATCAGGAGTTTCTGGAAAAGCGCAAGGAGGTCTCCCGGAATTTGGCCCGTAAACGTTATGGCGATGGATATGCTAAAGGGGATATTCCCTTGAGAAACGCAAAAGGGCAACTTAACGCTTTTTATCAGGGATAAGGGCCTGTATCAAAGGAAGAGCTGATCAGTGAATTTACAGCAACCTATGGAGGCGGTAGCTATGAAGGACTGATCCCGAAATTATGGGCGATGCGCCCCAACTGGCGCGTTACCTATACGGGATTGATGGATTGGGAACCGATGAAAAAAATATTCAGATCCTTGACCCTGAATCATACCTATACCTGTAAATACAATATCGGCTCGTTTACCTCCAATATTAAGTATGCGGAAGATGCTGTCGACGCCCAAGGCAACTGGATGGCCCTTTTTGATGTCAATACAGTCTCGATCAACGAGCAGTTCAATCCTTTGATCAGTATGGATATGGTTTGGGTGAACAATCTGACTACTCACTGGGACATCAATCGACGCAGAGACGTTAGCCTGAGTCTTGTAAATGCCCAATTGGCAGAAACGGCGAGTCATGAAATTGTGGTTGGAATCGGTTACCGTTTTGGAAATATGCCGATTTTCTGGAAAAATAAACAATTGAACAATGATATCAATTTGCAGTTTGACTACAGTGTTAGAAAAAATAATACGGTGATCCGGAGAATTTCGGAGGCTGTCGACCAGTTGACAGCAGGTCAGAAAGTGGTCAGTCTGAAGGTTTCGGCAGATTATACTTTCAATAACCGGCTCAATTTGCGCTTGTTTTACGACCGGGTGGTGAATACTCCTTATATTTCGTTGTCGTTTCCCACAACAAATACAAATTTTGGATTGAGTGTCCGGTATACTTTAATGCAATAATTTCTTATTTTTGTAAGGTCGAAGCCGGTCGGTCGGACAGACAGCTTATGGGGCCGGATTGAAAAAAATAGATCTCATTTACCCGTAAGTAGGACGTATTAATCATAAATCAAAAAGTAAATAGTAAGATGGAATATAAAGTTTTTGTCAATAATATGTGGCAGGAGAACACGGTAGTATTGTATGATGAGACGGGGGAAGCTGCTGTCATCGATTGCGGATGCATCAACAAAGAGGAAGAAGAAAAACTCTGTTCTTTTCTGTCCCGGAAGGGGTTAAAGCCGGTGGCCTTGCTGAATACCCATCTGCATCCCGATCATATTTTCGGAAATCAGTTTATGAAGGATGTCTACAGTCTGGAGGCTCAGGCTTCACAGGACGATGATTTTTTAATTGAACATGCCGTGGAGTATGCGGCTATGCTCGGCTTGTCGGGGATCACGCCTCCTCCGCCGGTAGGAAAATACTTGAAGGACGGGGATCTTGTCAATTTTGGCAATAGCGTATTGCAGGTCATTGCGGTTCCGGGGCATTCGCCCGGTGGACTGTGTTATTACGCAGAAGCGGACCGGTTGCTGATTTCCGGGGATGGTCTGTTTGCCGGCAGTGTGGGACGTTCGGATTTACCTGGCGGAAACGGACGGGAATTGATACAGGGGATTAAAGACCGTTTGCTGGTTTTGCCTGATGATGTGCGCGTAATTCCCGGACATGGACCTATGACTACCATTGGGGAGGAACGTAAATACAATCCTTTTTTCAATTGATCATTTCTGGGATTATGTTAATTTCACGGAATCCCGAAGGCATAATATTGAATAATATAAATCTTTTTTGATCGATAACTGAATGATAGGGATAATAGTTGCCATGAGTGCAGAGTTTCGTTTGGTGGAAGCTTTGCTGAAGGATAAAAAAGAAGTGTCGTCACACGGCTTTCGTTTTCTGCAGGGACAAGCGGGCGATAAAGAGGTAGTGCTGATGCAGACCGGTATCGGTAAAGTGTGTGCGGCTGCCGGAACGGTAGAATTGATCAGCCGCTATGCGCCCGATTATATCGTCAATACCGGAGTAGCCGGAGGAATCGATAAAAGGCTGAATGTGATGGATATAGTGGTGGGTAAGGAAGTGGTTTATCATGATGTATGGTGCGGCGAGGGAAACGAGTTGGGCCAGGTGCAGGGATTGCCGGCGCGCTATCCTGCCGACTCCCGGCTATATGCACAAGCCATGGCGCTGGCCGGTGAAGTTGCCTTACAAGGTGGTTTGATTTGTTGCGGAGACCGGTTTATTACTGACCGCCAGGCATTGGAAAAGATTAAGGAACATTTCCCGGAAGGGCTGGCGGTCGACATGGAAAGCGGAGCTATCGCACAAGTTTGCCATATGTACGGAACACCCTTTTTGAGCTGCCGGATCATCAGTGATACTCCCGGGCAGGTAGACGACCATGCGCTCCAATACAAAGATTTTTGGACGGCGGCTCCTGAAAAATCATTTAAAGTTTTATTAAAATTAATAGATTGTTAAAAAACAGAACCTTTCAGGTTGTATCATTTTACATTTTTAAAATCAGATAACAATGAAAAAAATACCTAGTTTTACCATCGACCATTTGCGTTTATTGAGAGGAATTTATGTCTCCCGTAAAGACGTAATGGGTGATCAGGTGGTCACCACCTTCGATATCCGGATGAAAGAGCCTAACCGGGAACCTGCGCTGGGATACGGTGAATTGCATACCATAGAGCATCTGGCTGCGACATTTCTCCGGAATCATCCGCAATGGGGGGA
>CAJKZL010000311.1 GCA_905204385.1 uncultured Odoribacter sp.
CCGTCCGTCAAATTCGCCCCGTTCGACACTGCCGTGTTAATGAATATCGTCACAATGACAAACAGCAGCCATCCCAACTCATCGGCATATTTTCCGGCCCAGGAAGTAAACCAGGTATAGTCTAATTCGTTGTCTTTAAAAAAAGGAATGGTCGTTTTCGTCGACTTTATATCCCGGGTCAGCACTTGTTGTTTACCTTCCTGCGAAAACCCTTCGTCCACGGTACTTGTCGTGATCCCCACACCAGGACCGGTCACCCGTTCGCGGATCACCACCTCGTCGTTCAGGTAAAGAGTCAATCCGACAATCAATCCCAACCCAACCTGACCGATGACTTTAAAACGCCCCTTCAATCCTTCTTTATGTTTACGGAACACTTTGATGTAATCGTCGGCAAAGCCGATGATCCCCAACCAAAGGGTAGAGATCAGCATCAGTTGCGTATATACATTGTCTAAACGGGCGAACAGCAACACCGGGATCAGAATGGCCAAAAGAATAATGACTCCTCCCATGGTAGGCGTGCCTTTTTTCTCCATTTGTCCGGCCAGTCCCAAATCACGGATCTCCTCGCCTATCTGCTGGCGTTGTAACAAACGGATCACCTTTTTCCCTACCACAGTAGCGATGATCAGGGACAAAATGATAGCACAGGCAGAACGGAACGTAATATATTGAAACAATCCTGCCCCGGGAAAATTCAAAGTCTCAAGGTATTGAAACAAATGGTAAAACATGACGCAACGGTTAATGGTTAACAACTAACGAATCAAAACACTCCCGGACAACTTCCCGGTCGTCAAAATGATGCTTGACTCCTTTTATCTCCTGGTAATCTTCATGGCCTTTACCGGCCACCAGTACGATATCTCCCCGGCCAGCCATTTTCACCGCCTGCAGAATAGCTTCTTTACGATCCGTCACCGCAAGCACTTTTTGCAAATCCTCTTCCCTGACGCCCGTCCACATCGCTTTAATGATATCCTCCGGTTCTTCGTCCCGCGGATTGTCGGAAGTTAAAAAAACCCGGTCGCTATACCGGCAAGCCGCCTCGGCCATCTCCGGTCGCTTGGTTTTGTCGCGGCTTCCTCCTGCTCCGACCACCGTGATCACCCGATTGCCTTTTCCCTTTAATCCCTGTATTGTCGACAGCACGTTTTCCAGGGCATCGGGCGTATGAGCGTAATCCACCACAGCCATAACCCCTTCTGCCGACATCAGAGTCTCGAATCTTCCGGCCACCGGAACCAGTAAACTGACATACTTCAACACTTCTTCCGGCTGAAATCCCAATAAGCAGGCGGCAGCATAAACCGCCAACAGATTATAGGCATTGAAATCCCCGGTAAATTTTGTCCACACTTCCCGACCGTTCAATTTCAATAAGGTGCCATCCAAATGTTTCTCGATCACCTTAGCGTTGAAATCGGCCATCTTCCGTACCGAATAAGAATACTTACGGGCTCCGGTATTTTGTAGCATCACATCCCCGTTCTTATCGTCCACATTGGTCAGGGCAAAGGCATGGGTCGGCAATTCATCGAAAAAAGCCTTTTTGGCCGCGATGTAAGCTTTAAAAGTCTTGTGATAGTCCAGGTGATCATGGGTAATATTTGAAAAAATAGCCCCATCGAAATCCAGGCCGGCAATCCTTTTCTGATGAACGGCATGCGAGCTGACTTCCATAAAACAATATTCACAACCAGCGTCCACCATCGCACGCATATAGCGGTTGATGGCCAGGGCATCCGGCGTGGTATGGGTAGCGGGAATTTTTTCGTCCCCGATGTAATTGCAGACGGTCGACAACAGGCCTGCTTTACGACCAGACAGACAAACCAATTCATACAACAAGGTTGCTGTAGTGGTTTTTCCGTTTGTACCCGTTACGCCCACCAACTTCAATTGCCGGGAAGGATTGCCGTAATAATTGGCCGCTATTTTTCCCAGTGCAACCGAGGAATCCGCAGTCACCACATACACCACTCCCGGCTGCAAGGTCCCCGGCAGTTCTTCAGCCACAACGGCCACTGCTCCCGACTCCACCGCTTTACCGATAAAAGCATGTCCATCGGCCTTTACTCCCCTCTGGGCCACAAACAAATCCCCGGCCTGCAATTTCCTCGAATCGAACTCGACCTTACCGATTCCGGTGTCTTCCGGTCCGATCCATTTCTTTACCTCTACTCCGCTCAATAATTCCTTTAATGTCTTCATAGTCTGCTGCAATTCCTCCTTGCCATAAATATTTTCCATATAAACCCTTCAAAATTTCCACTATCTCAATTCAATCTGTATGTAGCTTCCACGGGGAGCCTCGGCACCCGGTTGCAAGGATTGCTTTTGCACCATGCCCGAACCGACAGCTCCGACCTTCAATCCTGCATTCTCCAGTATATACAACGCATCCCTCAGTCCCATTCCCCTGACATTCGGCACATTCGAAAATTGAATACGCCGGGGTTTCAGCACCAGATTCTCTCCTTCGTTACTGGCTGTCATCACCCAGTCCGCGTCCTCCGTTTCCCTTCCCTCTACTTCCATATCCAATTCCCGGGCAATCGCCTGAAAATCCTTTTTCAAGCCGTTTTTACAGACCGGCACCGTTTTATCGGCAACATATTCCGGTTGTCCGTATTGAACATAAGCCATTGAATAGACTTTGTCGGCAATCTCCTTAAATACCGGCGCCGCTACAGTGGTCGCATAATACCCGTTCGAAGGATTATCGATCACCACGATACAAGAGTACAAAGGTTTTTCTGCCGGAAAATAGCCGACGAAACTAGCCTTATAGCGTCCTCCCCCATATCCTCCCGGACCACCGGCCATGCGGGCCGTACCTGTTTTTCCGGCAATCCGATAATTGTGGGTATAAATATTCCGCGCAGTTCCGTTTTCCACCACTCCCTCCAGCATTTCCCGTATCTGTCTCAAAGTTTTGCGGCTGCATATCCGTCCCCCCACTTCTTCGGGTTCGAAAGTCTTCGTCACTTCTCCCCGGTTACGGACTTCCTTCACCAGCCGCGGCCTCATTCGCTGACCGTCATTGGCGATCGCATTATAGAAAGCCAGGATTTGCAAAGGCGTGAGCATCAATTCATATCCGACGCTCATCCAGGGCAAAGAAATGCCGGACCATCCCTTCTCCCGCGGATATTTAATGTAGGGATCCACCTCTCCGGGCAGGGATATACCCGTTTTTTTGTCTAACCCCATGGCATACCAACGGTTTACAAATTTTTCAGGCCGGTTTTGATAGTGGTCGAAAACCACTTTGGACAATCCGTTGGAAGATTTTTCCATCATCTGCTTTACCGTCACTTTTCCCAGTCCTCCATGCGATTCCGTCATAACACGGTCGAAAAACTTATAGACCCCCGTAGAGCCCAGGTCGATGGTGTCGTTGGGTTCCACACAACCGTCTTCCAACAGGGTGATCATGGTAGCCGCCTTGATGACAGAGCCCGGCTCGCCGGCATTGCCGATGGCAAAATTCTGGTTTTCCACATATTCGCCGCTTTTTCCCCGGGCCATATTCGCAATAGCCTTGATATCTCCCGTTTTCACTTCCATCAATATGGCCGTACCGTTCGTCGCTTCGCTTCTCTCCAGTTGTCGTTTCAACGCATGCTGAACAATATCCTGATAATCCACATCGATGGTCGTCACCACGTCTTGCCCGTCCACGGGTTCTTTTTGGGTAATCACCATCCAGGTCCCGGACATCATCCGTTTAATGCCCTGCCCGTTTACTCCTTTCAGTTCATTTTCGAAAGCAGCCTCGATCCCTACCTTTCCTTCTTTTATCCCTTCTGCCGATTCGTTCAGATAACCGATAGTCCGTACGGCCAGATTCGCATGGGGCTGAATCCTCTCATTATAGACGATGGCCTGGAAACCTCCTTTATTCTTTCCCAAACGGAAAATCGGAAATTCCCGTATTCTTTTCAGTTCAGCGTGATTCACCTTTCTCCTGTTGATCAACAAATACCGGTTGGGATGTTTACTATTGCGGGCCTGGGTAAGTTTGGACCTATAAAACTCTTTGTTCCCATCCTTAAAAAAAACCGAAAGACAATAAGCCAGGCTATCCACCTTATCTATAAATACCTTCTTGTTTACCGCTATCGGATCGAACCGCAATTCGTAATAAGGGACCGAAGTAGCCAATATCCTTCCGTCCGTGGCGCAAATATCTCCCCGGTTGGGAGCGATGGCAACAGGCTTTTTCGGGATATTGGCAGAAGCCATACTCTTCCACTTCTTCCCCTCCACCGTCATCACCATGACCGCCTTGGCTATGATCAGACAACCGAACAAAACAATAACCGTATACACGATGATTGTCCTCCATGTGATATCTTCTCTGATTGCCATTTCTACTTTCTATATAATTTCACAGGTGGTTCTTTACTTTCTTCCAAGGTCAGCCCTTCTTGTCTGATGCGTTTGATCACTTCCGATTGCTTGCGGATCAACATCAAGTCGGCAGCTGTCGTCACCGATTCAAACCTCAGATCCCGCACTTCTTTTTCCAGAGCGACCCGTTCGCGGTGAAGCTTTTCCGTAGAATACCCGTTGGAAATATACCATATTCCCAGAAAAGTGGCGAACAGCACAAACCGGATATTGGTCCTCAACTTCTCCGCCAAGAGGCTCCCTTCCAGCAATCCCTTTACGGAGGGA
>CAJKZL010000312.1 GCA_905204385.1 uncultured Odoribacter sp.
CTTATAAGCATCGGTATTCATCATTTCCGAATCCGTTACTGACTTATAAGTCAGAACCGCTCCTAAAGGCAAAAGAATAAACGCTGAAATCCAGGCTCCCATTTCAGGAGATATGACAGCTTCTTTAGTCGAGCTGATTCCCATGATATCTATAATATAATAAATAATAAACAGCAATACCGATACCACCACGGGCATTCCCAGACCACCTTTCCGGATAATCGCACCCAAAGGAGCCCCGATAAAGAAGAAAATAAAACAAGCAAAAGACAAGGAAAATTTACGATGCCATTCCAACTGGTTTTTTATAATCCCTTCCTGTCTGCCCACGTAATAATACATATCGTCCTGATTCCGTTGCTTGACTTCCCGGGCATATTGCACGGCATAATCCATGGCCCGGCGTTGTTCTTCTACATCCATGCTAAGGTACAAACTATCAGGATCGCTGAAAACTCCCCGGCTTTTTTCTATCAATACGCTATCCTGCCGGGGATTCGTATTTTTGCTCTTCTGAAAATTGGTCGTAAGCAATCTTTTGGCATCACCAGCCTTTTTTTGATTCAGATTTTGCTGAGCGGATTTGATCGTATCCGTCAACTGTTTCAAATTCAACATCAAAGATGCCGAGCGGAAAGAATTTTCATCGGTACGTTTTAAATCCGTTCCCGGCAATTCTATCATCACCGTTTGTTTATCGAATTGAAGTCTTCTGAAGGGAAATGTCCGTCTGGCTTTAGCATCCTTCATCCCTTCGTCCGTATAGGTATGTCCGTTATACAGCACCAACTGCATCATGTCATGGTTCATATCGCTGATCATCATCCCGGAATCGGCCTTAGTCACTTCATAATTTCCCGTCCCGTCCTTATGGGTATATATCAACATATTATACATCATTCCGGTATTTTTGTTGATGCGGTCGATTTTTATGCTGTAACCTTCGAGATCATTGGTGAAAATGCCTTCTTTAAAAGACATTTCCGGCTTTTGTCTTCTGATATCGTATAAAAGACTGTACATCTTAAGGTTAGCTACCGGCATAACATTATTGGAAAAGACGAAAGCCATCACCGTCAGCAAAACAATCAGGATGATCAGAGGCTTCATAATCCGGTACAAAGAAATACCTGCCGATTTCAAGGCAATCAATTCATAATGCTCGCCTAAACTGCCGAAAGTCATGATGGACGACAACAAAACGGCTAAAGGTAAAGCCATAGGGACCAAAGTAATCGCTACATAAAGCAATAATTCGGCAATAACAGAAAATTCCAATCCTTTCCCCACTAAATCGTCTATCATACGCCAAAGAAACTGCATAATCAAGACGAACATACTAATAAAAAATGTTGCAACAAAAGGCCCTATAAAGCTTTTGAGCATGAATACATGTAATTTCTTCATCTGCAAACGGATAACCTGCGACATCTACAATGACAGGCACAAAAATACTTCTTTTTTGTCGAAACTCAAAAAGCTGGTACGAAACACTTTCTACCGGGTAGGTTCACTACTCCCGGTATTCAGGCTCCCAAGTTGCGGTGAAGAATATCCATTTGTTTATCCCACAAATCCGTAGCATCCGTTATTTCGTCTTCATCGGCAAAATCAGTGATGATCAGAGCGACATCTCCCGTCAGGGGTTCCACCTGGATCTTAAATCCAAAATATTCTTCTTCATCCTCAGCGTCGTTCCATCTGAAATATACGTGACTATTGGGTTTCGCCTCTATGAGGGTGGCAACATGCTCTACTCCGTTCCATATAAAAACAAAATGCTCGCCTTTTTGAAAAACATCGTCGGCAAACCATTCGGATAAACCGACAGCGGTACTTAGCCGGGAATACAAAACCTTGACAGAAGACGAAAATATATACTCCAGTTCTATTTTTCTTCTCATAGCAGTTAATTTTGAGCCTAAATTTACTCAAAAAATACATTACATCCAAATTTGGATAGTAAATGATCAAAAAAAGTAAGAACTTACAACATTTATTGGGAAGGTAGAATGATCAGGCAAAAGTATCCTTTGAAAATTCCTGACGGATCGCCTGTTGAAAACGGACTTTCCATTCCACCCCTTTGCTCTCGTCCGCATGGGAAAGACGGATAATGATGTCTGCCAGGGACAAATGATGAAAATCGACAGCCGGATAATACGAAACGTCATCGTCGTCCTTCACTTCCACCAGAATATTTCTGTCGACCAATTCCTGCAAAACCACCCTCACTTTACTGGAACTCATCTTTAGCTTTTTACATATATCCGCCAGCGTAGCACCTCCCAGGCCACTTTGATATTGCCCGGCAATAAACCCCAACATTTTGACAGTGACGTTTACATCATCCACCCACCGCACGCTGATATTGGCATCGCGATACAGGAAATGCCGGTTCCGCATAATATAACAAAGCTCGGTGCCCCACAAAACAATGCTCCAGCTTAATTGCAGCCAAACCAGTAAAAGCGGCAAGGCAGCCAATCCCCCGTATATAGCGTTATAAGAACTGACCCCTACCTGAAACTTAATATAAAACCATTGAACAATCTGAAATATGGTACCTGCAATGATTCCGGCCACCAAAGCATATTTAAACCGAACAGGAGTCGTCGGCATAAACATATATAAAAAAACGAACAGGAACCAAACCAGTACATAAGGCACCAGCGTGAGGATAGCTTTCAGGGCTGCACTGGCATAGCTCAGAAACCCTTCGTCCATCGCATAAGCCTGAAGGTTGGACATCATAAAAACGTTCATACTGCTGATCAGGATGACTAAAATCGGAGCGATGAACAAGATAGACATATAATCCGTGAATTTTTTAGCCAGGCTCCTTCCCTTCTTCACTCCCCAAATTCTGTTCATGGCCAATTCCGTACTCGAAAGCATCCGGATAACCGACCACAGCAACAAAACTATTCCAAAGCCGGCGATTACTCCTCCCTGAGTATTGTCCAAGGCCTTGTTGGCAATACTCATCACCCATTCCATGACGTCGGGATTTGTATAGGTCTGTTCCTTCAGCCAGTCTTCGAAAGCCTTCGCAGCTCCGAATCCCCGCGCAATAGCCAGAATTAAAGCGACTACCGGAATAAAGGAAAGGGTGGAATAAAAGGTAAGCGCCGAAGCCGAAATGGTGGAAGCGTCTTTGATAAAACGATCCAAAGATACCACAATGACCGCCAGCGTTTTCAATAAAACGTCCGTCAGGAAAGTAGAAATTCTCCAATCCCGCCGTAAGACGGAATAATAAAAATCCAACGACAATATCCTTTTAAAGTTGTTTCCCGATCTCATAATGATGTTGTTTATCTGGCTGAATGAAAAACGAATCTTCCTCCCCTGCAGGTTTCAATACGAGGAGAGAGAAAGGTTGGTTTAATATTTTCAAACATTGTGGCTGCTAAATTATTCAATTCCCGCATAAAAAAAATGCCGGAAAGCATTTTATTTCTCTCCGGCATAATCTGTATTCGGTATATATGCTCATATAAACAATTCCATTACCGTCTCACGCACCGTATCGGGATCGACATCGATAGCAAAAATGCAATCCGGTTTTTTATACGTCAGTTCATTTTCGCGTTTAAAACGTCCTATGCCCCCGCCCGTAATGTTCAACATAATGACCGCATCCTTTTCGACGGCATGCTGAAGAATGGCTTGTTTCAAAGAAGCCACCGCAACGGCAGCTGCCGGTTCGATATCGATACCTTCCGTTTTTTCGAACAATGCGGCTGCCTGAGCGGCTTCCTCATTGGTCACGGCAAACATGTCCCCTCCCGTTTCGGTGAGAGCATCGAACAACCCTCCTTTCAAAGAATAGGGAGGCTTACGGTTGGATAGCACTTTAGCACAAATTTCTTCCGCCTGCTTCCGGGCTTTCTGGTCGTCGGCAGGGAACAAAGCCCTCGATCCTGCCTTCCAGGCATCATACATAGGGGTAAAAGGAATATTCTGAGATACCATCAACTTCATCAGATGGGTCCCATAGCGACCGTCCACGATAAAACGCTTATTGGCCTCCCAGGCGGCAATAGCACCTGTCCCGCTGCCGACCGCCTGAAAATAGTAATCCGGTATGCGCCCGATGGTCGTCACTGCCGAAAGCACCGTGGTACCCATGCCGTCTCGCCGGGCTACATTTTTAGCGCCTCCTTCAGGATAGAAATTATCCAGTTCACAGACGATATTCGAAAGGTGGATGGCGTCGAAATAATCGCTGCCCTTAGCCGTAGCGACAAGTTTTACGCAAGGATGCAGCGGTTGCAGGGACCACATGGCATCCAGGCTATCCTCCGGTATACACAACAATAAAGGGATCCGGTTTTCGGAACACACTCTGGCAAAAGCTCTGGCCGTATTGCCCGCCGAAGCGACCACCATCACTTTATCGGCGTTTCCGTTCACCCGTGCGCAAACGGAAAAGGCTTCACATTCCTTGAAAGTTCCGGTTTGCATAGCAGCCCCCTTTTCAGGCCAGTAACCGTTAAAAGTGATATATAATCCGGACAGTCCCCATTCCCGGGCCAACCCTTCGCTTTTATAAGTATCGGGAGCCCCCGATCCATCCAACATCCGGCATATCGGCAACCAGTCGGCGAATTTGTAGAGTCCCGGTAAGTTTTCCTTTATTTACAGTTGCTTTT
>CAJKZL010000313.1 GCA_905204385.1 uncultured Odoribacter sp.
GATCGACTTCATCAACCTGATGCGGGAACGAGGCGTCCGTCTATACGATGCTATCGCTCAGGCTTGCCGCTCCCGTCTGCGTCCGGTGTTGATGACCTCTTTGACCACCATTCTGGGTATGGTGCCTATGGCCATCAGCGCAGGTGAAGGTTCAGAGACCTGGCGTCCTATGGGTATTGCCGTTATCGGAGGTATGGTATTCTCCACCATAATCACGATGATCATCGTTCCGGCAGCCTACGCTGCTCTCAACAGAAGCGGCAACCGGGATAAAAAGAAGTCACTGGAAAAACAATTCAGGTTTATGAGTGATTTCAATGCAGAAAGAGATCTGCCTGAAAAAAGGAAAAATTAAAAACTGACCATCGGTAAGCGGTTTAAAAAAATCGCTTACCGGTCATGTTCTATCAGTATTCATCAAGCAGCCCTTCGGTTTAAAAAGAGGGACTCAAGAAAAAAGCCTTAAGCGGCTGAAATTAAATTCGAATCAGATGAAAAAAGCAGTATTTATCTCCTATAACCAAGCTTTGACGGAACGCGTCGCCTATATCCTTGAACAATTGAAAATCAGAGGATTCACGCAATGGCCGTTAGTCAACGGAGCCGGAACGGAAAATGGCGAACCCCGTATGGGTAATCATACCTGGCCGGAAATGAACTCGGCCACATTGACCATCGTCGATGAAGAAATGGTCCCGCTCATCCTGAAATATGTAAAAAAACTGGATGAGGTAAACAAAGAAAACGGTATTCGCGCCTTTGTCTGGGATATTACAGATATGTATTAATCCCAAAAACCAATATACCTCGGAAGGAATGCTTATCCTGTAAGGCAAACTTTCGCCTTTAAATAAGCGTTTCTTCCGAGGTATTTTATCATTATCTTTCCCTTACCGGGAAATAGATCCATTACCGACCGATAGGATTTTTATCAGGATCGAATGCGTTTGAGGTTAAAAATATAGCGGTCATCCATCTTCCCCGGTTCATCGAATACATAGATCAGCTTGATGATTCCCAAAGCCTGACGTTCATTCCCGAATATAATAATATCTTCCGCCTGCAAATCACGGATATAATTCATTTTTAATCCGCTGGAATAAGCACTCTCTATCCCGGATTTCGTAGCCGTTGCATAATTAAAACTATTGAACCGTATAAACTTTATACCTGTATGCGAACGCCACTCCCGGCTCAGTACCTCTTCATTCGCCGTTGAATCCTGCCAGGCATAAATATCGAGCAAGGAATCCGATTCCACCGTATGTGAATTGATCACTTGCTCCGATTCCAGGTGAAAAGCATCCGGACGTCCCGACGGTTCGGCATACATCGTGATTCCCGTCAATTCTGTAAGGACCGTTTCTCCTCCAAAAACTTTCACGAATTTTTGAACCTCCGCAGTCCCTCCATATTCATTCGAAGCTGTAAAAAAAATCTTTACATCCATAGTATCCTTCAAATACGGCACTGTATATTGATAGGTAAGATTTATCTTAGGCTTCCTTATCAGGGTGTCCAACACCGTTTGTAAGCCATTCTCAGCATCGTAAGAAGTCATTCTCAGATTCTCGACCATTCCTTCGTTCGAATAAGCTTCCAAAGAATAAAGGATTTTTTCACCTGCCTCGGCATTCCTGACCAAGCCCTCGGGTTTAACGATCAAAACTACCTCTGACTCATCTTCCTCATCACAAGCCCAGCATAGAAGCATCATTAAAATTAAAAACCATCTGATTTTACATTTCATATTAGTGTTTTATAATATTCCGGGAAGCAAGCAGGAACCGACCGGCCTGTACCGATCAGTTCCTGTTGGAGACCCTGAACATCGAAAATCAGTTCTCCTGCTTTTATCCCGGAACGGATTACTTAAATTTATAGGCCTTAATCACCATAGTCCGTTCCGTCTGACGTCCTAAAAACATTCGCAATATGTTCTTATGGGTATACATGGGAACATAGTAATCTGCACCAGGATATTCTTCTATCACTTTATAGGCAGCCCTGTCCAGATAGCGGGGCAAACAAAAATCTTTGTGCCCCTTCAATGTCACTTTTTGCACCATTCGCCGATTGTAGGCCTGATGGTTAACGGAATCCAAACTGGATATAAAACCCAGATATGTCCGGTAGCCTACTGAAATCTCAGTTTCACCGAGCAATTCAAAATTGCTCAAATCTAAATCCAGACGAACCACATCGGGTGTCATGGATGTCGATTTTACCCGGGTCGCCTCATATTGCACCCCGCAAGAGGACAAAATGACAACCATAAAAAAAGATAAAATCAGATTATTATATTTCATCATTGTTTTATTCATTTCGCGAGTTTATTTCTTTTTAAAATAATAGCTGAAAGTAATACGGACATCCGATCCGAGCTCTCCTTTTTTGGCATGCAATTTATCGTACCGACTTCCTTCATCGCCAAAATCTTTTATCATATCCTTGTCCGAAGGAGTGTAATAAGTCTGCTTTTCATCTCCACTCTGAACCTCATGTTTGTTTTTCAACCCGGTATGCAACAAGCCCGAAAAGCCATATTCAAGGCCGATGGAAAAAGGAAGATCGGCGACAAAAGCCTGTAAACCGATAAACCCTCCGGCACCGATGACAAAAGAACCACGCGTAACGTTATTTAATTCCTTCACTCCATTATATTTACTTTCGCTGATCTGCCTGTTGAGATCCCATCCGAACGGCAGCGAAGCTCCGACATAAACATCCAATATATTACGCGAAGAAAAATGATAAGCAACCCCCGGCGTAATACGGTTATACGACTCCATTTTCTTATTCGTGACCGATCCGGCATCCTCCATCAAATCTCCTTTCAATTTTTCTGACGTCTTATAAAATTGTAGCCCCAAACGCCATTCCAACTGAGAAGTCGAATAGTACTTAAAGTTCACGAGAGGAACTCCTCTCACTTTGATCTTACTATCGATCATGTCCATAATTTCCGAAAAGCTCGGTCCTATAAAAATACCGAAATCACCTGCTTCCGGCCTGTTCCCCGTTTTAATCACATGTGCAGTGCTTTCTCCCGTAGAGATCTGGGCAGAAGCAAATGTGCAACTCATACACACACATAACACTGAGAAAAACAATTTTGTTTTCATTTTCATTCATTTTAAAATTAAACCACACTCATTTTATTTTCTTTTTTCTAGAAAAAACGATCGTTTTTTTCAGGTAAGATCGGAACGAAAATAAAAACAGAAACTGTCGATAAAAAAGGACGCAAAATGAAAGCAGTATTCAATGATACTACTTTTGAAGACAAGGTTAAATAATTGGTTTATAATTAGATATAAAGCTGAATCCAAAAATAAAAATAACCGGCGGAAGATAAGTACAGAGCAAATAACATTTTTCTTTCTGCCTAATCTGATTCAACTAAAAAAAAGGATCGTTTTTCAGTAAGGCTGACCGACAGATTAGCAATTAATTAACCGCCATAAATCATCTTTACGTCACAAATGTAGGTTATTTTAATAAAAATACAAAAAAATTTATTTTTTATTTACATTTCTTGCAAAGGTTTAAAGCCTTTTCCCAGTATTTCCTTAGAATCCATTACATTAATAAATGCTTCCGGGTCGATCTCGGCAATCCGGTGACGAAGGATCATCATTTCACGACGAGTAAGAATAGTATAGATCATATTCCGGCTTTCTCCCTTATACATCCCCACAGCCGGTAACAAAGTAGCTCCCCGGTTAATATCCTTGATGATAACCTCTTTCACCGGATCAAGCTTATCGGTGACGATCATCAGCGTCTTATGCACCGCCGCTCCGTCGATCACCAGATCGATCACTTTTCCTTCGATAAAAACGATGATCCAGGAATACATGGGCAAACGCCAATCTCCGAAAGCGACAACGGTAGTAAGGGTGATCGTACAATCCACGATGATCACCAAGGTTCCCAGCGAAATATGAGTATATTTATTCAGGATCATCGAGATGATATCCGATCCGCCTGACGTTGCCCTGGCCTTGAAAATCATACCGATACCTATGCCATAAACTATTCCTCCGAAGATGGCGGACAATAGTTGCTCGCTTAACATTTTCCGATCGGTTATGCCCGGCTCCAGCAAAGCATCGTAGCCATAAACATAATGAATCAACCGCATAAATATAGGGATCATAACCACGCAAATAACCGTTTTCACCCCGAAACGGCCTCCTAAAAAATAGACTCCCAACAATAATAAAGGAAGATCCATGCAAAAAGCTGCAAGCTCTGTTTCCCATCCCCATAAATGATGAAACACTATCGATAGTCCATAGGTCCCGCCGGGCGCAAAACCATAAGGTTCCGCAAACATGACGGCTCCCAATGCAAAAACAAAACAACCGCCCAACAACCAACCATAAGTGATAAAAAAATCCTTAGAGAGAAACTTCTCTTTCGTCACATACCCCATATTGAAACCAGAATTTAGATGAATGATTTATCTTTTCACGCGACCAAAATTACAAATAGTTTTTGGCATTTTCTTAGCATACGCTATTTTAGACAAAATCAACTACTAATTCAATATCAATATGTTACAGCTCAAATTATTTGCATATTCATACAAATGCAGGCATAATTATAC
>CAJKZL010000314.1 GCA_905204385.1 uncultured Odoribacter sp.
GACATTCCGGCCCTGGAAAAAGCTTTGCAAGACCCTGACGTTGCGGGTTTTTTGGTTGAGCCCATACAGGGCGAGGCAGGCGTATTCGTTCCCGATGAAGGCTATTTGAAAAAAGCTTACGACCTGTGTAAGGCCCATCACGTGCTATTTATGGCGGACGAGGTACAGACAGGTATTGCCCGTACCGGTAAATTGCTGGCTTGTGATTATGAAGGGGTGCGTCCCGATGTGCTGATTCTGGGAAAAGCCATTTCCGGAGGCATGATGCCGGTATCCTGTGTGCTTGCAGACGATGAGATTATGCTCTGTATAAAACCGGGAGAGCATGGTTCTACTTACGGAGGGAATCCGATTGCTGCAAAAGTATCTATTGCTGCCCTGGAAGTAGTCCAGGAAGAGAAATTGGCGGAAAATGCCGATAAACTGGGGAAAGTTTTCCGGGAACGGATGAGCCAAATCCATTCGGATATGGTGGAATCGGTGAGAGGCAAAGGTTTGTTGAATGCCGTCGTGATTAAACCGAAAAACGGCAAAACGGCTAGGGATGTATGTCTGAAGCTGCGTGACAGGGGATTATTGGCCAAGCCTACTCATGAACATATCATTCGTTTTGCACCTCCTTTGGTAATCGATAAAATGGAATTGATGGAGGCCATCGGAATTATTGAAAATACTATGGCCGAATTTGAATAGTGCCAGTGGAGAAATTGGCCGAGAAAACGTATGAAATGAGAATAAGTGGAGACCAGTGAATCGACTCGTCTCCACTTTTTGTTGCCCGCTTTCTTTCGCCGGCGCATTAAAAAACGTAAATTTGCGTTTTACGAAATAGTTAAAATCGACGCTATGAAGCATAACTGGAAACCCGGCACTCTGATCTATCCTTTGCCTGCAGTATTGGTAAGCTGCGGGAGTACTCCGGAGGAGTACAACCTTTTCACGGTGGCCTGGACGGGCACCATCTGTACCAATCCGCCGATGTGCTATATTTCTGTTCGTCCTGAACGCCACTCTTATGCGATTATCCGGAAAAATATGGATTTTGTGATTAATTTGACAACCGAGGAGATGGCTTTTGCTACGGACTGGTGCGGTGTGCGTTCCGGGAGGGAGTATAAAAAGTTTGAAGAGATGAAATTGACGCCCGGAAAAGCCACCCTTGTAAAAGCTCCTATTGTGGAGGAAGCTCCGGTGTGCATAGAGTGTAAGGTCAAAGAAATCGTGCCGTTGGGATCTCATGACCTGTTTATGGCCGAGGGGGTGAATATTCAGGCCGACGAGCGTTTCCTGAATGCGGATACGGGTAAGTTCGAGCTGGAACGGGCCAACCCCTTGGTGTACGTACACGGAGAATATTTCGGCCTGGGTAAAAAGTTGGGGAAATTCGGCTGGTCGGTGAGGAAGAAGAAGAGGTGAGGGGGATTACAGTTTAAAGATTAGAGTTTATAGTTTAAAGATTATAGATTAAAGATTATAGATGATAGAAAAAATTGGAATGATGAAAAGAATTTTACACATGTTAGGGCTGTTATGGGGGGTATGTCTCCTGGCGGCTTGTGGAGGGAATCCGCAATTCAAGTATGAGTCGGTGCCCGGAGATCCGATGGATTCGAGGATTTATACGCTGGACAATGGATTGAAGGTGTATATGACGGTAAATAAGGAGCAACCTCGCATTCAGACTTACATAGCCGTGCGCGCAGGAGGAAAGAACGACCCGGCCGAGACGACCGGTTTGGCTCATTATTTCGAGCATCTGATGTTTAAAGGGACGGAAAGTTTCGGAACACAGAATTATGAATTGGAAAAGCCTATGCTGGACGAGATCGAGGCTCTTTTCGAGACTTACCGGAATACAACGGATGAGGCGGAGCGTGCAGCGTTGTATCGTAAGATAGACAGTGTGTCTTATGAAGCTTCGAAACTGGCGATTCCGAATGAATATGATAAGTTGATGGCGGCAATCGGAGCAGACGGGAGCAATGCGTACACTGCGAACGATATGACTGTTTTCGTGGAGGATATCCCTTCTAATGAAGTGGAAAATTGGGCTAAAATTCAGGCCGACCGTTTTCAGCATCCTGTGATCCGTGGCTTTCATACGGAATTGGAGACGGTGTATGAAGAAAAAAATATGTCGTTAACCAAGGATAGCCGGAAGGTATTCGAGCAGATGATGGCGGCTTTGTTTCCTCATCATCCTTATGGGACGCAAACGGTTTTGGGTACTCAGGAAAACCTGAAAAATCCTTCCATCACCAATATCAAGAATTTCTACAAGCAATGGTATGTTCCGAATAATATGGCCATTTGTTTGTCCGGGGATTTCGATCCCGAAGAGATGATCGCTACGATCGACCGGTATTTCGGAGGTATGCAGCCCAATGCAGCATTGCCTGAATTGAAGTTCGAGCCGGAACAGCCGATCGCTTCTCCGGTGGTCAAAGAAGTGGTAGGACCGGAAGCCGCATCGGTTATGATGGGATGGAGGTTCCCCGGAGCGGCAGGCCAAGCCGAACTGTTGAATTTGACGGGAGCCATATTGTACAACGGTCAGGCAGGTTTGATCGATCTGGATTTGAATCAACAGCAAAAGTTGTTGGGTGCCGGTGCTTCCCCTGTCCTTTTTGCCGATTATAGCATGTTTTTGATGCAGGGAATGCCTAAAGAGGGACAAAGCCTGGAAGAAGTGAGAGATTTGTTGCTGGAAGAAATCGATAAATTGAAAAAAGGCGATTTCGATGAAGCCCTTTTGGCCGCTTCCATCAATAATATGAAAAAGGATGTTCAGAAAAAACTCGAAAGCAATGAAGACAGGGCCGATTGGTTCGTACAGGCATTTGTCAACGGTGCGGACTGGAAAGATGAAATTGCCGCTATGGAACGGATGGAAAAACTCACCAAGCAGCAGGTCGTCGATTTTGCCAATACTTATTTTAAAGAGGATAATTATGCCATTGTTTATAAGCGCCAGGGGAAAGACGAAAGCGTGAAAAAAATGAGCAAGCCGGCTATCACTCCGATTGTCATGAACCGGGATACTGCCAGTCAGTTTTTGAAAGATATCCGCTTGAGCCCGGTGAAACCGATCGAACCTGTATTTTTGGATTATGCCAAAGACATAGAAAGAGGAAAGATGAAATCGGATATTCCTTTGCTTTACAAGAAGAATACGACCAATGACTTGTTTACTTTGACTTATGTATTCGAAACCGGGAACAATGAGGACCGGTATTTGAGTACGGCAGCCCAATATCTGGATTATCTGGGTACTTCCCGGCTGAGTCCCGAACAGGTGAAAGAAGAATTTTACCGGCTGGCATGCGATTACACGATCCGTCCGGGTGCGGACAGGACCTATGTGACGATCAGCGGACTATCCGAGAATATGGGAAAAGCAGTGGAATTGTTCGAGTCGTTGGTGGCTGATGCCCAGCCGGATCCCACGGTGCTGGAAATGCTGAAAGCAGACCTGTTGAAGATGCGTGCCGATCAGAAGCTGAACCAGCAGGCGAATTTCCGGATGTTGATGCAATACGGACTTTACGGACCCCAATCCCCTGCAACTCATGTTTTATCGGCCGGAGAACTGCAAAAATTACAGCCTGAGCAACTACTCTCTCATTTGCGGAGATTGAATGGCATAGAGCATACCCTATTGTATTATGGACCGAAGGAGAAGGAAGATGTGATGGCCGAAATCGACGCTTTTCATCAGGTGCCGGAAGTGCTGACCCGGGGCGACGGAAAAGATCCTTTCCGTTACCGGGAAACTCCCGGGAATAAGGTGATCCTTGCTCCCTACGATGCTGCTCAGGTGTATATGTCTGCCATTTCCAATCAGGGGGAAAAGTTCGATTTGTCCGTCTATCCGATTGCCGCTTTATACAATGAATATTTTGGCGGAGGGATGAATTCTATCGTATTTCAGGAAATGAGGGAGGCCAGAAGTTTGGCTTATACGGCAGGTGCTTCCCTGAATCAACCTGCCCGTCTGGACCGTCCTTATATTTATACTACTTTTATCGCTACCCAGAACGATAAAATGGGAGATGCGCTGGCCGCTTTCGATGAGATCATCAATAATATGCCGGAGTCGGAAGCTGCGTTTAACCTGGCCAAGGAAGCTTTGCTGGCTCGTCTGCGGACGGAACGGATTACCGGTAGCGAAGTCTTCGAGAGTTATTTGCAGGCTCAGGATTTGGGACTCGACATCGATAAACGGAAAGTGTTGTTCGATGAAGTACAGAAACTGACCTTGGCCGATGTAAAGGCTTTCCAGGAGAAGTGGGTGAAGGGACGCCATTATACTTACTGCGTGCTGGGAAATGAGAAGGACATCGATATGTCTAAACTGAAAGAACTCGGACCGGTAACAAGGGTAACGACAGAAGAGATCTTCGGATACTAAGATTTTGAAGTTTGAAAAAATTTCCGGAATATATCGGCTTATTCCGGAAATTTTTTTGCTATAGTGGGGGACGAATGCTTCAAAGAAAGCGGTAGGGCGACGTAGGGAACTTAACCGGCTGACGGCACTTTTCCGGTTATTGCAGGGGAGGAGTATTAGGGAGAGGATTAAATCCTGGCGCGGAAATAAAACCGGTGAT
>CAJKZL010000315.1 GCA_905204385.1 uncultured Odoribacter sp.
CTTCCATGGCTTGCCCTCACGTGACGGGCTGTGCGGCCCTGGTATTGTCGAAATTTCAGGGACAAGGATATACTCCGGATGAATTATGGGATCGCCTGATCAACGCAACGCATAGTATCGACGGATATAACCAGAAATTCAAAGGGTTATTGGGTGCCGGTTGTATCGACGTCGGTTTGGCTCTTACGCCTCCTTCGACCACTCCTCCCGATACCTCCCATTTGGTGTTGGTGGATGCTTACGACAGTTGGGCGATTGTAGAATGGAAAGTGAAAGCCGCTTCGGACGGTCCGATGAATAAATACGTTCTGAGCTGGAGCACTGCTCCTATGCAGCCTTCCGTCACCGAAGCCGAAGTACAGACTAAGACGATCAATGTACGTTATGTGGAAGCCGGGACTATCTTAAGGGATACTATTCAGGGATTGTCGCTGGGAGAAACCTATTACTTCAGCATCAAAGCCTATGACCGTTGGGGAGGTGTCAGCGAGGACTCTCCTCTGGTGAGTGCCACTGTGACGGAGAACTTGGCACCGGTATTGCCTGCCGGCTGGAGTGGAACGGTTATGTTGAACGAAGGTTCAGAACGTACGGTCGTCCTGAATGTCGAGGACCCCGAAAAGCAAAAAATCGTTTGTAGCATGACTCCCGCTTTGGAATGGATCACCGTGCAGAATGTAGGGGATACCACGGTGAACCTACAGATGAAGCCGGATTATAAGGCTGCTGGAAATTATAACATTCAAGTTAGAATCAGCGATCAGTATGGGAAATACACGACTACAAATATGCCGGTGGAAGTGGTGTATAAAGAAGTTGCTCCGCGCATGGCGGCAACCTTTCAGGATTTAAAGCTGTCCAATAACGGTAAGCGGACGACGCTCGATCTGACGGAATACTTTATGGATCCCAAGGGACGTACGCTGGTGTACGAAGTGGAAAACAGTTCGAATGCTGTTGCTAATGTTCAGCGCAGTGGGAATAACCTGTTCATCGAGCCTAAGATCATCGGACATACGGAAGTGTTGGTCCGGGCTAAGAATGAAGCCGGATTGTCTGTCAGCCAGCGTTTCGATGTAGAAGTCATCCAGGGGGACAATAATAATGCAGAAGATGCCCTGAGCGTTTATCCGAATCCGGTGCGCACCGATCTGACCATTACGCTCCAACCGGATGTGAGGGGAAAAGTGGTCCTGAAACTCTACAATGTGGCCGGACGCCTGATGAAAATCGAGGAAGTGATGGTGGGGGATGCCGGTTACAAGCTGGATATGAGCGGCATGCAAGCCGGCTCTTATGTCCTGGTCGTGGAAGGAAACGGCATTTCCTGGAAGAAAAGTATTATTAAGATTTAAATAGGTATATATGAACTTGAAATTTATAACCATTCCGCTATTGGGAATGTTGCTTGCAGCCGTCGGCCTGAAAGGACAAAGCGTGGCTTTTCTGGAAGTTGCTCCGGATGCCCGGGCGACGGCTATGGGAGAAGCGGGGACAGCCCTTTCGCCCGATGCCTGGTCCGTATATTGGAATGTTGCCGCTGCAGTTGCGGCAAAGTCTAAAATGGAGATCGCCTATAGTTTTACGCCCTGGATGAAGGATTACCTTTCGGAGAGCCGTTTTCACCGGGCAGGCGGTTATTACCGCTTGTCGGAAAAAGATGCTATTGTGGCAGGCTTCCGGCATTTTGCCAATGGGAAGTTTGAACTGATCGACGAGGATGGCGTAGCGGCCGGCGAAGTAAATCCCATGGAGTATGCCGTTGAAGTGGGGTATGCCCGGACCTTGCTGAAGGATTTTTCCGCCGGAGCGACAGTTCGTTATATCCGTTCGGATTTCGGGGCTATACAAGGCGTAGATGCGGCTAATGCCGTGGCTTTCGATCTGGGAATGTATTATCGGACTCAGGTGTCCTTGCTGAAAGAGAAGTCGCTGTTGTCGCTGGGGCTGACTCTTTCGGACCTCGGCACGCGCATCAAATATGCAGAGTCGGAATATGCCCTGCCCACCCGCTTGGCGTTCGGGGCTGCACTGACCTTACCTTTTGCCGAACATCATTCCTTGTTATGTGCCGGTAACGTAACTTACCGGATTACTCCTTCGGATAGCCGGGTGTGCAGTGGCGGTGTGGGGATCGAATACGGTCTTTACAACATCGGCTTTTTCAGGGCGGGTTATCGCTGGAACGATATCGAAAAGAATGTAGGCGGGGATTACGTCAGCTTAGGGCTAGGCGGTAAGTACTGGCATTTGTTTGCCGACGCTTCCTACCGCCTGGCAACGGAAAGTTATGATTCGCTCGACAAGACGTTTACGTTTTCGGTAGGCGTTAATTTTTAACCTTAAAGATGAATAACGATGAGGTATATCAGTTTAATGATCGGAAGTATCCTGGCACTGGCTTCCTGCAATGAAGTGAAATTTTCAGGCGATGCAGGCGAAGGAACAGGAACCGTAACCGCAGGATTCCGGGATTCGGTAATCACGATTTTTGAAAATATGCGCACCGGATCGGTGGGGATCGATTTTTCGCATTCCCTTCCTCAAAGTGCAACGCTTGTCCTGACGGTAGCAGAAGAAGAAAATATGCAGGAAAATAAAGATTATTTTATTCCTGTTAAAGAATTGTCCGTACCGGCGGGAGAAAAGAGCGCGGAAGTGAATTTCTCCGTGGTAGACGATAACGTAGCGAACGATGCGCGTAGTTTTACGCTGAAAATGGTTTCCCTGAACGGAGGAGTCCTGGATGCTGCAGCTTCCCGGGTGAAGGTAAAAGTGCTGGATGACGAAAGTGATGTCGCCGTAGGGTTTGAAACGACGGCAATGACGGTAAACGAACGGGAATCCGGAAGCAGTGAGGCTTCCTACCTTTGCCGCATTCCGGTGAAACTGTTCGGAACATTGCGGAAGCCTTTACAGTTCGAGGTGGCGCTGCATGCTATGGATGTTGATAATGCTGCTGTCGAAAATGTGAATTTCCGCTTACCGGAGTCTGTTTTCGTGGTGGAAGATGCGGATGCTGAAATCTATGTCCCGGTTGAAATCATCGACGATGAGGAAGTGAATGCCGACCGTGTTTTTGCTCTGGACATCACCGGCGTTTCGGGAGGTGAAGTGTATACTTTCCAGCGGCGTTGCATGGTGACGATCAAAAATGACGATATGGGTATCTATTTCGAGACAACCGGGATGAAAGCGGAAGAGCGGGCCGGATTGGTGAAAATTCCGGTGAAGTTGACCGACGTGGCGCAAGAGCCTGTGGCATTCACTATTGCCTGTGGCGGGTCGGCTGTCGAGGATACGGATTATAGCATGGCCAAAACCTGGACCATAGAAGCCGGAAAAGATCAGGTGGAAATAGAAGTGGAATTGAAAGATTTGGCTGGCGTAGCTCCCGACCGGGTTCTCGAATTGCAATTTGCAGAGGTGGCTCAGGGAATCCAGGTTTTCGAGATCGGAAAAAGCTGTTCGCTGAACATTTTGGATTGCAGCGCGCCGGTAAATTTTGCCTATCCCAGCAAATTCATCCTGAACGACAGTACAACCTTGTCGCTTCCCGTGGCTTTAAGCGAGCCGTTGGAGCACGATGTGACTTTCCGGGTGAAGGTAACCGCCAGGGAAGGAATTTCAGAGGATCAGGCGGTGATAGAAAATTCAGAGGTGACTATTCCAGCAGGAAGTGTGGATGCTGCTGTCCGGCTTTCCTTGAAAAAACTGGCCTTAAAAGCCAAAGCAAGCTTCCGGGTGGAGATGAGCGATGTTTTCGGCGCTACGATGGAGGAGAACATTTGTACGGTAAGTAAATACTTCAAATTTGCAACCAATGATTTGGCGATTGCGGATTTTTCTTCCGAGGAAAAAACGGGTGAAGGCGCAGGTAATGGGTGTGCCGTGAATGCGATTGACGGAGCTACGGATAAATTTTGGCATAGCATATGGGATGGAGGTAGTCCGGTTTTGCCGGAAGGAATTGTCGTACAGCTTCCGGATAATATGGTCGTTATGCGGGTAGATATTATCCGGCGTGTACATGCTTCGAATAAAGACTTGAGGGAAATGAAGCTGTATCTGAGTGAAACTACCACAAAATTTTTAAGGGAGGACGACGGGAGTGCCTGGGGCGAGCCTATCGGAGTTTTGGACTGGCCGAATCAAGCGAGTGCGCAGGTCGAATTCAATACCCGGCGTTTGGAATTGCCTGTGGGGCTGGCCGGGAAATATTTGAAATTGTCCTGTACGCAAAGCTGGCGTAACTCGAATGTACAGATTGCCGAAGTGGCGGTATATGGGTACACGGAATAAAATAGGTTGTAAAATAGAACATAAATTAAGAATATACTATGAAAACATGGAAATTAATATCGATGCTCCTGCTCGCTTTTATGGTTGGGGCGTGTGACGACGATCCTGCAGTAGAAGAAGGAAATGGAGGAGGGTCCGGAAGCGGATCTTCGGATCTAGTAAGTGCATCCTGGGGGATCGAGTCGAAAACAGTGTTGAAGAATGCGGGGCAGGTATTGGTGCCTGTAAAGCTGAGCGACCCTACCGGCAAAGCGGTGAAAGTCACTGTCGCAGCACAACAGAGCGATGATGCTGGCATTGCCCGTGAA
>CAJKZL010000316.1 GCA_905204385.1 uncultured Odoribacter sp.
TTCTACTGTTCGGTTCCAGTTATCTTCATCCGCCAGTCGGTTAAACTCATACTCATATTCCCAGGTCAGTTCATTCCTCACCTCCTTGTATTCGACATATACCAGGGTATACTTATCCTCGCGGGCAGTAACCGTCAATGGCATTTCGCCCTCATATTCCACTTCGCCGATCTTATAGGAATCTCCCCAAGTGGAGAAGGTCACCGGCGATCCCAGAGGATTTTCATTACTGAACTCTATCCGGTCGGCCGGAATGCCATCATAGGTCACCGGAGCTTCGGCAACCACCTGGTTGTCCCTATTCTGGAAACGGAAAGCCGCCTGCCAGGCATTTTTGGTAAATCCCTTTACCAATGCAGGGGCCAACACCACTTTTTCGCCTGCTATCCCGGAAACGACTCCCGAACTTAACCCCTCCGGCAAAACCACCTTCCAATCGAAATTGGCCTTTACCACCAATTTTTGTTTTCCGTCATAATCCTGGAGTACGGGATTCTCCGAGTTAAATTCCATACTTTCGTCCTCGCCGAATACTCTGACTTCATAACCCGTCGCAGGCCGCGTTACCTTACAGATCACCTGTTGCTGTCCTCCCATCGTCATTGTCAGTTCGGCTTCATAGGTTTTCAGCAATTCCGAAGCTTCGTCGCCTATACACACCGTCACCGACTGATTGCCGGCACTGCCGGAGCAAGCGTACACCTGCTCTTCTCCCTTTTTAAACTTACACCATAGCGCTGAGGAAGTCAGCGTCCAATTGTCCGCCGCCTCGAAAGTCAGCACCTTTTCTTCTCCCACTTCACCCGAAACCACCTGCGACTGGGGGAATACCGGCTGTATCTTGTCCTCGTCGTCGTCACTGCAAGCTCCGAACAAAGCGCAGGACGCCAGCAGCATCAGCCTCAAAAAATATTTTATATCTTTCATACCCTCTTTTTTAATATCCTTCATCCTTAAGTTTTTGTGCCTCTTCCTCGCTGATCCATTCCAATACGTTGACATAAGTGCCGACAGCGTCCACATTTTCCACATACACGGTCATGTACAATATGACAAACTCCTGGCATACATTGTAGAAGGAAGCATATTGCGAGGGCTGTCTCACTCTCAATTTACCGTTGCCATAGGTCGTACCGAAGGCTTCGGCCGTACTGCCCAGCAATTGATCGTCCATTTTCACAAACGGCTTCAACGGATCGCCCGGAATAAATTTCAGGCGGATGTCATATCCTTTATAGAAAAAGTCGTGGATAACGACAGTGTTTTCTTCGGTCGGATCGACTTCAGCTTCCAGCAAACGCAGTTTCGTCGTTTTCATATAAGAGTTGAACCAACTGGAAGTCAACACACAATGTCCGGTGAAAACATCCAGGTTAAACGGACAGGATTTACTCATTTCAATACGGGTACGCGTACCGTAAAGCGGCCATTGAGTCCTGCTTTCCGACACCAGATTCAATATGATGGAGAGCGAATCCGTATTTTCGATATTCTCGTATATGCCACGCATTTTAAGGCTTGCAGCCCTTTCGCCCGCTTTGATGGTCACAGTATTGGACTCGATCACATAATGGCGGTTTTCCATCGCATTGCTATGCCGGTCGTCCACTTCCACGGCAAAAGTGCGGTCGTAATCACAGGCCACCGTCGAAGCCAGTTTCACCTCGAACCAATCCTAGCTGTTCTGTACCGGAAAAGAGGAGAGCGTATCGGCAAACTGGATGTATTCGGGCCCGTCGTACAATGTTTTGTCGGCATCCCCGCAAGCCCAAAAGCCACCGAGCAGTGCTGCGACGATTCCTATTCCTGTAAATAGTCGTTTCATACTTCTATCAGTTTATATACATTACTTATTACTTTCATTCGGCAGTATTTCCGCTCCCGGCGTTTCGAGTTCGTGCTGAGGAATCGGCCATACAAACAACGGATTATTTTTGTCTATCTTCAGGCCATTGCCGGGCGAGACGGTATTGGACTGGGACTTCCGCTCGAATCCCTTATGCCAGCGCTTGAGGTCCATCAGGCGGAAACCTTCCATATACAACTCTTTGACCCTTTCGTCACCGATCACTTCCTGCCAGTTGTCTTCCGTGATGCTTGCCGTTGCATACGAGGCATAACGGGCGGTCCTCAAAGTCGTAATATCCTTGCTGGCCTCGGAATAGAGGTGGCGCGAACAACGGCTGTAGGCCTCCGCCCGGATGAGATACATCTCGGACAAACGGAAAGGCTTGGGCATGGAGACAAATAAGATCTGACTGTTGATGAAATTCCGGTTCCCGGCATATTTTTTCAGCAAAGGCCAGGTGAGTCCGTGACTGTAGCCGGTGGTCTGCGTCTCGAAAAACGCTTCATAGCGTCTGTCATTGGCAGGATACAACTGCAGAATCCAGGAAGCCGGCACATAATCGGGTTTATAGGAGGTGTAATCGTACCCGAGGAAGATGGTGCCCAAAGCGCCGCCGTAGGACGACAATTCGAAGTTGACCTTCCAGATGATCTCGGTGGAAGCGTCGTATGCCCAGATATATTCGTAATCTTTGTAAGTGGTGGAATAGTTGTTGCTGTTGACGTCCGACAAAATGTATTTTTTACTGTCGATCACTTTGGAAGCATAGGTAATGGCTTCGTCAAATTTATTCATGTAGAGGTAAACCCGGGCAAACAAGGCATTGACCGTACCGATGGTGAAATAAGAAGTGTTGTACAATATTTCCGCATCGTTCTCGTCCCGGTCCAGGTAGTGTGCCGCTTTTTCCAGTTCGTCCAGCACAAACCGATAGGAATCCTTCAAAGAAGCCCGTACCAGCCGTCCCGGCTTGTGATAACTGGTGGTGAGCACAACCCCCGGTTCGTTGGCTGCAGCCGCATCATCTTCGTAAGCTTTACAGAACATTTTCAACAGTTCGGAATAAGCCAGCGCCCGGGCAAAATGCAATTCTCCTTTATAGGAATCGAGTTTTTCCAACTGCTCATCGTCCGAAGTGTTCGCTTCCACTTCGTCCATATAATCGAATACATAATTACAGCGGGCGATGATGTTGTATAATGCACCGTAAACATTGGTGATTTCAGCATTCGTGGAGAGGATCTCCCAGCGCCACACATCACCATAGGTATTGCTGTAGCCGTTGACGGCATACATAAAGTCGGCCTGCAAATCTGGGAATATCGTCAGAGGGCCGCTATACAGGGCGCTGTGCTTGAAAGCGGCATAAATACCGATCACTGCCTGGTCTACGTCAC
Source organism: uncultured Odoribacter sp. (assembly GCA_905204385.1). The sequence continues at coordinate 3,247 of CAJKZL010000316.1, forward strand.
TGACTTTCCGTATGGCTTCATCTTCCGGAATGGCATCTTCCGGGTATTTATCCAGGCAAGCCGTAACCGAGCAAAACACAGCCAACAGGGTAATATATAAATTGATCTTTTTTCTCATGGTCTTCTGTTTTTAGAATGAAACCTCTACGCCGCATGAAAACTGACGCGACATCGGATATTGTGCTTTGTATAAATTAGACGACGATTCGGGGTCCAAACCTGAAAATTTCGTAAAGGTCAACAGATTTTGTCCCTGCAGATAGACCCTTACGCTGCTCAGGAAATTGGTCCGGTCCATCCACTTTTGCGGCAAAGCATAACTCAGCATAACATTTTTTAAACGCAGGAAAGAGGCATCTTCGAGGATACGGGAATCCATCTGGGGAGATACCCCGTGCCGGGGAATGTCGGTTACATCGCCCGGATTTTTCCAACGGTCGTACAACATCCGCCTGGATTGATTGTAAGCGTCGAAAAGTCCGCCGCTTTCCGAGAAGTAACGGTCGTTGTTCATCATCCAGCGGTCTTTCACCCAGCTAAATTGCGCATTCAGCGACAATCCCTTCCAACTCAGCGTTGTGCCGAAACCGCCTTGCCAGGGAGCAATATAGGTTTTTCCCATCATCACTTTATCGTCCTCGCTGTATTCCGTGGTCAACTCCCCGTCTTTGGTATACCACAAGGCATCCCCATTGGCAGGGTTGACACCGGCATATCGATTAAGGAAAAACTCTCCCACCGGATGTCCCACCATCATTTTGCGGCCGGTGTTCCCGTCGACATATTCGTCTATACCGTTGTACAATTCGGTAATCTTGTTTTTATTGTAAGAAACATTGGCATTGACATTCCAAGTAAAATCCTTGATTCTCACCACATCGGCATTCAACATCATCTCGACTCCCCGGTTGACCTTGGCTCCGACATTGTCCCATTTCGTCCCGAATCCCTGTTCGGCATACGACACCGGGACTTTCATCAGCATGTCGCTGGTGTTTTTATTGTAAAACTCTACGTCGAGGTTGAAACGCTGAATAAACCCGAGATGCAAACCGACATTGGTGGTCCAGGTCTGTTCCCACCCCAGCTTTTCGTTGCCTTGCTGAGCAATGGCGATGCCGGCATTCCCGTCATAGGTCAATCCTCCGGCCACCAGGGCCAGGTGATCGTAATTATTGATGGAAGAATTACCCGAAGTTCCCGTGCTGACGGTCAGTTGAGCATTGGACAGCCAAGCGTATTTTTCCATAAATTTTTCTTTGCGGATGTCCCACATGGCTCCCACCGACCAGAAAGCTCCCCAGCGGTCGTTGCTCCCGAAACGTGAAGAGCCGTCGGCACGCACCGAAAAGTCAAAG
>CAJKZL010000317.1 GCA_905204385.1 uncultured Odoribacter sp.
ATAGAATGTACGTTTATTGTCGATGTTGTCATCGTCCACCTCTGCACGCCCGAGGATATCGTTCCAGCGGTTGCGTCCGTCGTCTGCAACTTCATCGAAAGATTTGCCGTCGAGTTCGCCGAGATTTAGCCGGGCTTGTTCCGGACTAATGAATGATGAGGCGATGCGTGCGTGTACTTTCTCGCCGCGTGAGGTCTTAAAGCCTATGACGCCCCCGGCATGATAACCTTCAAAATTCTGGTTTCCGGGATTTAGTGTAAGGGGAGTAGCCTTGGATTTATTTCCGAAAGTTGCGAAATATTCAAACGGTTTGTCGAACTCTATAATGAAATAATTGGCATAATTGTCGGGAACACCTCCGCTGTTGCGGGTGGTTTTTCCTATGATTTGGCGTTTTTCCGGCAGTATTGTTATGGCGGATCCCCTGTCGAAGGCATCTACTGTAATGAAGGAACTGTCCTCTGGAAATGTGAAGCGCATTATCGCTGCACGGTCTGTGGGCGTTATTTCTGCAAACACGTCATGATCGGCGAGATAAACGGAATAATAATAAGGTGTGGCCGTCTCTCCCTTGTGGGAAAACCAGCTGGCACGGCTCTCCTGATCGAATTCCGGCGATCCGGTGACCGGCATTATCGAGAACTGACCGTGATCGTTGATCCATGGACTTGGTTGGTGGGTTTGCTTGAATCCTCGTATCTTATTGGCATTGTAGGTATACTGCCATCCGTCACCGTTTTTTCCGGTTTGCGGAGTCCAGAAGTTCATTCCCCACGGGCGAGCTATTATCGGATATGTGTTTCCTGCCGATAACTCATAGCTCGATTGTGTACCGGTCAATGGGTTAACGTACTGGGTATAGTTTTGAGCAAACAACTCATTTGCGATAAATAATAATGAAATTAATAATAGTTTTTTCATGATATTCATTAATTATTAGGTCGAGCAGGTTATTTAATCGTTTCATGCCGGTGATAGGAAGCTTTTATTCCAGACAGATAAAAATACCATTTAATTTTTAAATTTTGTGATATAATTGTCGAAATTCATCAGCCAGAATCTAATGCATCTTGCTCTTTTAATACATACTGAGGCTTAAATGGCATCATGGAATAGTAGTTCGAATAGGAGGCGGACGTTCATGTCCTATCCGGTAGGGGGAGTATGTGTTCGCAGAGTTGTGCAAACGGCATCGTATTTAACCAGGGCCTTTTCCGGATTGCACTAAAAACCGAATCGATGGATGTGATGAGGAAATTACTGTCGAGACAGTGAATGTCCTCGTATCTGGTCAGATCGTCGGTGGCGCCGGGTTGTTGAAAAAATGCTTCATACAGAACAAATTTGAAAATCGAATTTCTATCCTGGTATGTCGAATCGATCCATCGCTTATATCTGTCTAGTTCTTCCCCTTCATACCAGCCATGCCCCGGCATATTTTCGATCAGAAAGCGAGCCGCCTAATATTTCAGGCTATCTGCTGGATGCCGGGAATAATGCCTGAGGACTTGTTCCAGTTGGGGCCGGTTGTTGCCACTCGATTGCAGGGCTCGTTCCAAAGGATCGATCTGCGTACATTGGATGAACAGTAAACCCGATAAACCGATAATATATAATTTCTTCATAAGGCCTGTTATTGTCGAGGTGAGGGATGATTTTTAAGAAATGTTCTGATTTCGTTTCTGATCCGGAGGACTGAAGTATTGACCACTTTTACCGGCATGGTGAGGATGACATTTGCCTGTTCCAGGGCTTTTTCCTGTTGCCCGGTTGCCCGATACAAGCAAAACAGATGGTAGCGGGGCATGATATAAGCGGGAGTCATGCGGGCGGCTAAGGCATAAGCTTGTTCTGCCTGGCTGAACAGATTATCATGCCGGTAGCACTTACCCAGATCACAAACGAGCTCGGAAGATGGCTTCAAGCGGTAGCCCTGTTCCAGTACGATCCTGGCATTTTCATATAAACCTTGCTCATACAAATTTTTGCCATAGCTAAGGATGAAATCCGGATTATTTTGTAGTTGTTCGTAGCAGCCGAGCAGGGGAGGATCCGTTAAAATATCGGGGGCATGCCTGGATTCTTTTAACAGCAGGTCGGCTTTTTTCCCGATTGCGTATTCCCGGGTAGTGAATATCAGGAACACCCCCAGTAAAAAAAGGATAATCCATCGGCTTTTGCTTAAGCTGATCCGGCAGGACGTAAAAGAATTTTGGGAGATAATAGCTAAGACTATCAGGCTGAGGCTGACAAGCAGGGGGACGGACAAAGGATAACTGAACAGTCCGAAACCGATGCCGGCAATCAAGAGGCTACCGGCCTGCCGGGCATGTTTATTTCCTTTTAGGGCGGCATATATACCCGTACCACACAAAACGGTGAATAAAACCAGCCCCGTAATTCCTGATTCGAATCCCATGCGTAGAAATTCGTTGAAGGCATAAAGATTATTGCCTGCATATTTTATCGACGGAGAGTCGGGATGGGTTTGGAACCAGGAGGCTTGCATGGGCATGTAGACGGCCTGAAGCGCCCCCTGACCTGTCCAGGGCGATTGGGAAAGCCGGCTTCCTATGACTTGCCATATCAGAAAACGGCCTTGCACGGAGTCCGGACGGATTTGATAGAGGCCTGCCAATGGGGTCAGGACCAGAATGCCTGTAATGGTAAAAAGGAGCAGGTATTTTAATACTGGTCTGGAAGGAAAGAGAGCTGGAAAACGGGTCTTTCCCCGTTTTTGTCCGGCACAGAACAGCCAGACACAACCGCCGTACAGGGCTATCCAGGAAGCTCTGGAATGGGCGAGGACGATACTGCTTAGCAAAAGAACGTAAGCGAGAGCCAATAAACATTTTATACTCTTTTTCAACTGAGGTTTCCATTGCATCGATCCGGCCAGTAGAGCGAGGACCAGGAAAATGGCAAGGATTCCCGGGTTAAAAAATCCGCCTGTAATGTCCAGCAAATAATGGTTTGAGGATAATATCCCATTTTTTTGGAGCAGGCCCCATGCTGCCTGAAATATACCTGCCATAAATAAGGAACGGAAAAATAACCGGTTTAAGCTGATGTTGCGGAAATAGAAGTAAATCAATACGTAAGTGACGGATTGAACGATAAACCATTTGTCGGTTCCTGCACCCTTAATCGAAACGATTGAAGTGTACCACCCCAGAAATAACAGTAAAATCACATCCAGCCGGTTAAAATGGAGTGTTTCCTTTTTGATCGATATTGCGCTTAAGCAAAAGACAAAGGTAAGGGTAAGGATAAACTGCGGCGTAAATTCCGGAAGAAAGTAATTTTAGATGTTTTCAAATATATAAATAATATTTAAAGAAACAATAGAAAACGTTTAAAAATTGGGAAAGGAAAAAGAAGGAGACCCAAAAAATCAGAGGAGGCCGGAAAATCCCGCCTCCCCTGATCTTTTTCGGCTCTGGGGCCGATCAGATATTATAGAAGGTTGTAAAGGCTTTGATGACATATTCCTGATCCAGGGTGCCGGCGGTTTCGCGGACGGAGTGCATGGCCCACATCGGGTTGCCTATGTCGACGCCACGCATTTCCATTTGGGTCAGCAGGATGTTCCCCAGCGTCGAACCTCCGGCCATGTCCGAATGGTTGACGAAAGTCTGATAGGGCACTCCCGCCATCCGGCAGATGGTTGCAAATACGGCGGCCGAGTCTCCGTCGGTGATATATTTCTGGTTGGCGTTGATTTTAATCACGGGTCCTCCGTTGATGATCGGATGGTTGGTGGGATCATGCTTTTCCGGATAATTCGGGTGCAAGGCATGGGCCATATCCGCAGAGATCATAAAAGAATTGTGGATGGCGCGGTAGAGGTCTTCGGCCTTCCCACCCTGGTTAAAGACAATGCGTTCCAGTATAGTCCGCAGGATGGGGGAAGCTGCTCCTTGTTTGGTGCCACTGCCGACTTCCTCGTTGTCGAAAATGGCCAGTACCTTGGTTTTGTTGCAGGGCTTCGAGTCCAACAGGGCTGTCATGCCGGCATGTACCATGGCAAGGTCGTCCAGGCGGCCCGAGGAAATAAATTCGTCGTTCAGTCCGAGCAGAGTGCCTTTGCCGTATTCGTACAAGGTTAGGTCGAAATCCAGAATATCTTCTTCGGATACGTTCATTTCCCGTGCTATCAGTTAGAGCAGGAAATTATCCTTTTCAAAAGTGTCGGTGACGATGGACAACACCGGAAGCATGTCTTTTTGTTTGCTCAGCGGATTGCCCTGGTCGTTGACGGCCCGGTTGAAATGGATGGCGAGGTGTGGAATTTCCAGGAGGGGTCGGTCGAAGTTAACGAATTGAGTGGCCGGCTGCAGGTGTCTGTCGCTTTTCACCATCACCCGTCCTGCCAGGGACAGAGGTATGTCGATCCAGTTATACATGATCGGGCCCCCGTAGACTTCGGTATTCAGTTTTAGGTATTTTCCTTCCACCAGCATTTCTGCATGTGGCTTGATGCGGAAAGTCGGCGAATCGCTATGGGCGCAGACGAGTTTAAAGCCTTCTTCGGCCACATTACCGTTGCCGGGAAAGAAGGCATCCAGGGAAGAGTGGTATTAGGAGACAAAATACT
>CAJKZL010000318.1 GCA_905204385.1 uncultured Odoribacter sp.
ACACGGGTTCCCGACTTCCCGAGATCGAGGAGGAGCCTCGAATCCTGATTTTGGGTGCTACTCCGGGGGTTCCCGACTGATTAATGGCCTGCAATCCCGGTATTTTTCCTTGCAACATCTGGTCCAGCTTATTGCCGACGGCTTCGATCACATCTTCTCCTTTAACCGAAACTACCGATGAGGTCAGTTTATTCCGGTCGATAGGAGGACCGTATCCGGTGATCACCACTTCCTGCATTTCGGTGCTGCTTGTCTGCATGGTCACAATAATCGATTTTTCCGTTTTAATGTCTACTTCCTGGTTTTGCATGCCGATAAAACTGAAAACCAGGGTCGTGTTCTTTTTCAACCGAAGGGTGAATTCTCCGTCAGCATTTGTGCTGGTGCCCGATTGGGTGCCTTTGACAATCACTGAAACTCCAGGTAACGGCACTCCTTTTTCGTCTTTAACCATTCCTTGCATATTGATATAGTCTTCCCTTTTAACTAGCTGAATAGTAATGACGTTTTTTTCTACCTTGAAGTAGAAGGAGGTGTTGTCGAAGGTCTGGCGGAGGACTTCGTTAACCGGTACATTTCGGAGATCCATTGTGACTTTTTTGTTACAGGCATTGATTTCCATGCTGCTGTAAACGACACGATAGTCCTGTTTCCTTAATAAATCCAGTACTTCCCGGACACTCGCATCTTTTACTTGAATACTGACAAGACCTTCGGGTGCGGCCCAGACGGACAGGCCCGAGAATAAAAGCATGATGATCAGGAGCTTTGGGGGAATTTTTTTTGACACAATGTCCCCATAAATCCAAGATTTTTTCATAAATTTGTAAAATTAGAATTAGACATAAGACCCTTGCCGGGGTCTGTGACGGACAGGTGTTTGCAGCGCCTGTCCGTATTTTATTTAGACAACACGTTTACGGTTTTATCATTTATCATGAAATTTATTCCACTGGCATCTGTCAACTTGTCTAGTATTTCCTGCACAGAAGCATATTTATCGATGCTCATAAAAAATCTTTTTGTTTTTAGTTCCGGGCTTTGCCATCCGATCTCGAAATCATACCAATCGGCCAGTTTGTTCAATATCGTTTCCAGCTCGGCATCTTTGAAATAAAACAGATTATCTTTCCAGCAGATGACTTCTTCTACGTCGACCTCTTTCACCATGATCTTGTTTGTTACAGTGGCCTGCTGTCCGGGATGCAGAATCACCTTTTGGTCTGTCTGTCTGACTTCTACTTTTCCTTCCACTAATGTTGTTTCGATATTTTGCGGCGATACACAACGGATGTTGAAATGAGTGCCCAACACTTGAATCTCGCCATTAGGAGTATGCACGAGGAACGGATGCAGGCTGTCCCTGGCTACTTCCAGATAGATTTCTCCTTCGAGCAAATGGATTTCACGGCTGTCCGGACCGAATTCAACCGGATATTTTAATTCGGTTTTTTCATTCAGCCAAACCTGTGTGCCATCGGCTAGCTGTATACTGAATTCTCCGGCTGCCGGCACCATAATCGTGTTGTATGCCGGCACAAGGTCTGTCGGACAGACGGTAGTCGTTGTATATTGCAAGCTTTTTCCGGTATTCCTGATGTTCGGAGCAATAATGGTTTCCTGCTGTTCGTGGGTCAATTGAAGAATTTCTCCATCGGCCAGTATTAATTTTATTTGCTTCGGTTGCGGCTTTTCGTTGAAATAGGCAGGAGCCGTTGCAACGGAGGGCTGGGGCGCTTTTTCTCTCCCGGTTTTTAATATCAGGTAACTGGCTATAGACAACGGAAGAATGAATAAAGCGGCATATCTGATGGCTCTTTTCAGATAGTGTCTTTGGGAGTGATGGGATATAATCTCTTTATGAAGTTCGGAACTACAAATGGTGAGTTTCATTTTTTCATAAGCTTCCTTGCTGATGCCATGCGCTTCGCGGATTGCCTCCAGTTCGTCCTTTTCGTCCGGAGTCAGGCAATCGAAAATGTCTCTGGCTATTAGTTGGTGAAACTTTTTCATTTTTTAACTTGTTTGTATATAATACACATGAGAAGCTAAAATGTATGAAAAAAAGATGAATTATTTTCAAAAAATAAAATCCTTATTTTTTATATGTTGTCAGTCATTGCTTTACGTATTTTTGCGTAAGCTTCTTTTTTATAATGACGGATCGTATTATACTTTATTTTAAGTTTTTCGGCGATATCTTCTGTGGAATTTCCCTGGAGCGCAAGCGTCAGAATCTGTCGTTCGCGTATAGGGAGCTTTTCGACGTATTCATAAATATAGTCGTGAGTGTCGACAATTGTAAAGTCGGTAAATATTTCCGGCGGAACTTCCATCGGAAGCGGTCGTCGGTTTCTTAGAAAATTCAGGCAGAGATTTTTTACCGTACTGTACAAGTAGGAGCGTTGGGAAGATTCCGTTTCGTCCGGATTCAGATGTTCGTAGCAGTTAATAAAAGCCTGGTGGACCAAATCTTCGGCGTCTTCCGGGCAATATTGTTTTGCATACAGATTCAGTTCATTCTTAAACTTGCAATACAAGCGGTGTAATATAATATTTCTTTTATCGGACATTCGGCTTGCTCCTCAGACTGCTAAGGATATATGCAAATTTAAAAATCATTTAACTAGTTTATTGAAATTTGAGAGGAAAAGTGAATGTAAATTTAAGAATGCGGTTTTGTTTGACTTTTTTATCAGAAAAAAACGGATTGAAAATGAAAACCGGCAGAAAAAGCTTCTGCCGGTTTTATCAATTTTTATCACAGTTGAAAGATCCCTGTGTCCTTGCTTTCGACTCATTAAACGTGTCCTTGTGCGCACATTGCTTCAGCAACTTTGATGAAGCCGCCGATGTTAGCACCTTTCACGTAGTCGATCTTATCCCCGTTCTTGCCGTATTTTACGCAAGTGTCGTGAATGTCTTTCATGATCTGAGACAATTTCTGATCCACTTCTTCGGCGGTCCAGCTATATCTCAGGGAGTTCTGGCTCATTTCCAAACCGGAAACAGCTACTCCGCCTGCATTGGCAGCCTTGCCCGGAGCGAAAGTGATGTGTGCGTTTGCATACTTCACAGCTTCTGCAGTACATCCCATGTTAGAAGTTTCCACAATCATCTGGCAACCGTTAGCAACCAGTTGTTTTGCATCTTCTTCGTTCAATTCGTTCTGGATAGCGCAAGGGAATGCAATGTCGCATTTTACTTCCCATGGTTTTTTCTTAGCGAAGAATTTAGCTCCGAATTTAGCTGCATACGGTTCAACGACATCGTTGTTGCTGGCACGCAGTTCGAGCATATAATCTACACCTTCCTGAGTCAGACCCTTTTCGTCGTAAATATAGCCGTCCGGACCGGAAATGGTTACCACTTTGGCTCCCAATTGAACCAATTTCTGAGCAGCACCCCAGGCTACGTTACCGAAACCGGATAAAGCGACTACTTTACCTTTGATATCTTCGCCTTTTTCCTTCAGCATGTGCTGAGCAAAATACACCGTGCCATAGCCTGTAGCTTCCGGACGAACTCTTGAGCCACCGAATTCTCTGGGCTTACCTGTCAAAACGCCGACAAATTCGTTGCGGATTCTCTTATATTGTCCGAACAGGTAACCGATTTCACGTCCTCCTACGCCTATATCTCCGGCAGGAACGTCGGTATCTGCACCGATATATTTACAAAGCTCGGTCATAAAGCTTTGACAGAACCGCATCACTTCGTTGTCTGATTTTCCTTTCGGGTTGAAATCGGAACCACCTTTACCACCACCCATAGGAAGCGTAGTCAGGGAGTTTTTGAAAGTTTGTTCAAAGCCTAAAAATTTCAAGCCGCCAAGCGTCACAGACGGGTGGAAACGTAAGCCTCCTTTGTACGGTCCGATGGCACTATTGAATTGTACCCGGTAGCCACGGTTAATCTGCACTTCACCTTTGTCGTCGATCCATGGAACACGGAACATGATCACTCTTTCAGGTTCCACCATTTTTTCCAGAATTTTATTGGCTTTGTATTTGGGGTTTGCCTGATAGGTATCCCATACTGTTTCAATAACTTCTTCTACAGCTTGATGAAATTCAGCTTCACCCACTGTTCTTGCCTTTAAGGCATCCATGAATTCTTTAATTTCTGGTCTCATTGGTATAATTTTTTGTAAATTAGTCGAAAGCACCGGAGGGAACAATCCGTCAAAATCCGTTTAGACGGATGCTAAGCTTTTGATCTCCCGGACTTTTAAAACGCCATGTTTTCGTTTTGTTTGTTCAAACGTTTTCGAATGTCAAAATTATCTATTTATTTAGGATATCAAAACTTTTTCTGGTTAATTTTTTATTAATGGAAATGGATTTTACTTTCAGATTGATAGTTGAAAGCGATTCTCGCTGATAATCTGTTATTATAAGCCGGGCTGTTTAAGTTTCCCTTTTACTCTTTCGGGTTCAGTGATCGTCGGCCGGGAAAACCTGGAAGGCCAGCTTTGAACAGGTAGAAGCCCCGGAAGCAAAGGTTTACTGGATAGCATATCTTTTGCCGGGGAGTGCCAGGACTTTTTGTTCAAGTTCCAATTCGAGGAGTAATGCGGAAAGTTCTCCCTGAGG
>CAJKZL010000319.1 GCA_905204385.1 uncultured Odoribacter sp.
AAAATTTGCCGTTAGGAAACCAATTAAGAAAAAGGTATGAATCCATAGACGAAATAGTACCATTTGTGATGGTACAATTCTCAGAATTTCTGAAATGTGAAATACATTACAGAACAGAATTCATCACAGTAGAACATCTGCAGAAGCGGATAGATGAATACTATGAAGAAAAGCAGAATACAGACAAGAAGATTTTTTGCAGCACTTCAACTTGAAAGATGAACAAGCTTATCATAAACTCTTTCAGCTATTTTACAGTTATCTTGTCCTCTTTGCAGAACGCAGAGTGGAAAATCACAAGGTTGCAGAAGACATTGTGCAGGAAGTTTTTATCAATATCTGGGAAAGTCATAAACAATACAACTCTATCAACGGTCTTAAAGCTTATTTATATGAAGCTGTTTCAAACCGTTGTGCAGATTACTGGAAACACCGTGCGGTAGAAGAGAAATATACGGCACATGCGCTCTATGAACAAAAACTACCTGATTTTTCAGCACAGCAGGAAGAAATATACCGGGAGTTATACACGGCCATCGGTGAATTACCGCAACGCAGTCAGGAAGTGATTCTTTTACATTTGGAAGGAAAAAAAAATCAGGAAATAGCTCAGCTTCTGAATTTGTCCGTACTTACCGTCAAAACCCATAAAAAAAATGCTTGCCGCTATTTAAGGAAACGTCTGCAAAATTTGGTGTTGCTGATTATGATCATGCAAATTTCCGAAAGAGAAAGATCCTGTCATAACAGTTTCCGGTTCATCGGTAAGTTATGACAGGATCTGATATCTCATTCGACTTAAACTCTATTTCTTATTTGCCCTGAACCGGCATTGGGAGAGGTGGTCTGTCCGATACGGTATAATTGCCCGGTAGTTCATATTGGTCATGTTCAAAAAAGTGATTGACCAACTCGCTCATCCCCTGAGAACTATACTCATATATATTCAGACGGAACAAAAGCCATTGTACAATAGCATAACGGGAAGTAACATTGAAGTAAGGCACATTGTCTATCATACAACTCTTTTCTTCGCAATGGGAAACAAATGCACTGTTAGCTGCATCACTGATACATCCGTAACCTCCGTCAGCAGGCTTTAAAACTCCGCTGTAACGATCTGTGCTTCCACTGACATACTGGAAAAAATTCCATGTATACAGTGGATACGCAGACACCATGGTCGCACTTCTAGGCAGCCCCAGGTTATAACAATATAACTTTCTACCTCTATAATTAGTTAGCAAAGTTTTATCGGTAGTAGTAAACAACTGATCGGTAGACCATTCATCTCCCAATTTACCAATGGCATGTCCACCCACTTCATGTAGGAAAATATTGGTAAATCCTCCTGGCAATTGAGTATCTCTGTTCAGGGTGACATAACTGACTGCTCTATAATCAACATCGCTTGCCTCGGCAGGATCGACGAACCAATAAGTCGAACCTCCGTAACGTTCGTCATTCACCAATACAACGACAGTTGAATTAGTTTTCAATATGTCGCCTTTCATTCACAGAATTTTAGCTGCATAACAGAAATCAGTCGTATGATTTCCAATGATACGATAAGTTTCGTTAAAATAACTTTGAAATACCGTATTCCGGGAAGTCAATGATCCTTCGTCCAGATTTCCGGCTCCGCGCTCTTTCGACTCGCAAGCAATCGACCAGACATTGAAATACTCTTTATAAGTTTTATAGGGCTCAACGGCGAACAAGGCTTTACAAGCCTCTTCTACCGCCTGATCAAATACCCCGGTTTCTGAAATCAGATCATCGGCAATAAAACCGTCTCCCAGAAAAATCAGGTTAAAACCGTTTGCCAGTTCACGTTCACCATAGTGTTTCCGAATGTTTCCGTCTGCCCGGATCCCTCCTTCCTGAGAGGCAGTCAGTTTCAGTGTACGTACACCGTATTTCAAACGAGCCGTTGTAGATCTTCCTTTTTTCTGACTATTATCCGTAGTCGTAAAAATCAGTTCGGCATCTCCCGAACCTACGGTATCCGCAACCTGTAGCCAACCTGTAGTATCAGCAATTTCTACTTTCCAATCCATATTGGTATGAATCTTCAGTACATCCGTAGCTACCCTCTTACTGAAATCCAAGGTTTTTTTACCATCCGTTACCTCAAATACCATCGGTTCCTGACGTACAGCCAAACGAACCACATTGTCTCCGCAAGTCACTTTTACGGCAGTTCCTCTTTCGTATATATCATCCGACGGACTCACCCGGATGACTAACTTTCCTTTAGTCTTTCCCTGTCCTTCTTCCACCGTACACCAATCGGCCATGCTTTCTGCTTCCCACTTCGAACCGGCTGCCACGTCAATGACAGCAGTGTCCCCGGCTGCTTTCAGCAAAAGATTGTCATCAGAGAACTGTAAAAATCCATTCACCGTTTCATCATCACATCCGGACAATACGGTCACCAGCAATACACATCCGATTGTGGCCATTCCATATAATCGTTGTAAATATTTCGTTATCATATACCCATTATTTATCGGTTTTTATACTATTTTTCCATTGTTCCAGTCCTTCATTCAGCCGCCTGATCAACTCTTCGACCGGAATATATCCCCGTGAGGTATATACCACTTCCCCCTGAGGATTCAGAATCAGATAAGTCGGGAAAGCATTGATTTTCCATTTTTGGGCCAATTCTTTTCCTTCCCCTTTTTCCATATCGATTTTAAGACTGATAAAACGGGGATTAAAAAAGTCTCCGGCCTGCTTATCCGGAAAGACTTGAGTACTCATCATTTTACAGGGACCACACCAACTGGTATAACAGTCGACAAAGACCGCTTTATTCTCTTTCCGGGCTTTTGCCAAAGCTTCCTGCAGACTGCCTGTTTCAAACCGGATGCCCTGATAATCTGACAATTCAGTCACAATTTTATGGTACTGGGTTAAAGTTGAACCTATCATCCCTTCCATTCTTCCCTCTAAATAAGCGATTGCCTGTTTTTTTTCAGTTTCACTCATATCCTGCAAACGTCCTAGGGTAACGTCGTATTTGACTTTCAAGGTTTCATTCGGTAAGTTCGGCACGATTTTTCCCCAGAGATCTAACATTTCCCCATATTTTTTCTCTTGTCTGAAATGCAAAATCTTACACATGGCCAACAATTGTTCCCAGCTGGGCGAATTAAAATTCAGATCACGGACTTTCTGTTCTACTTCTGAAATAAAATCCTTATCAAACACTCGCTCAAATATCATATAAGGATAAATTTGATGAAAAAGTACCTGTATTATAAAGGTCTGAACTTTTTCTCCATTTTGTTTTATCAATTCATTTCTATGGTCATAAATAAAACAGAACCATTCACTGTTGTACCTTTTCCCTTTGTTCCAGAGAATTTCCCAGGATCGGGGCAAATATAGATCGGTAGAATCGATATGTTTCAAGTAATAATCAGCCACCTCCTGAAACTTTTCGTTTTCATCTGCCGTTTTTAATACCCCGGCATAAGCTGTTAAAAATTTAGCCGACCGTTCTCCTTTTTCATAGCGTCGGTTCATTCCTCCCAATGAGGTTTTCGGATTCAGGCTTAATTTTAATTTTTCCTTAAATTCAGGAGCTTTACTTCCTCCGGAAATCCGGTGTATAATTTCTCCTTTTTCATCTAAAATCAGGTAATGGGCATAAAATTTTACCCTATAACGCTCCGCCAACCTGCGTCCTTCCTGAGTCTTGGGCATATCTACACGTAAACTGACGAAATGTTTCTGAATAAACGATACCAAATCGGGATCTGACAGCACAACCGAATCCATCAATACCGAACTGCCGGCCCATCCGGCATAACAATTGAAAAAAATCGGTTTATGTTCCCGGGCGGCCTGTTGCATGGCTTCTTCCAAAGTTGTACAATACTGAATACGTTTGTTCTTTTCTTCTTTAGCCCACACTGCCGAAACAAGCAGACAAAAAACAATCAGGAATATATTTCTCATATTAGTTTAGTTTTTTTCTATTTTTACCAATCGTACGCTATAAGAGGGGCGTACATTTTCAGTTGTAGTGATTAAACGGCTCGTCATACGCCGGATTCCGGAATGATACAGAGATATGTTACGGACAATTCCGTTAGACAAGCTGTCCGATACCACAATCTGATCGCTGCTCCAGAAGTAAGCTCCTTCATTTTTATACACATAACGGGAGTTATAAGCCGTCGATATGGCATATACAGCAGCTCCGCCATACAATGCATCAAAACCGATTCCTTGTTCTCCTGCTTTCAATAATTCACCGACATGACCTCTCCAATTTTCCAGTCCCTCCAACTCTCCGGCATCCATCCCCAAGCGGCGTTCCAGCATCATCCATTCGGCGTCAGTGGGCAAATGAAAATCTTCCGGAGCTCCTTCTTTCACTGCCTTTAAAGCTCCTTCATAAGAATATAGGTAACCGAAGCGTTTCAGGTAATCCTGATCGACCTTGAAATAATAATCTACGGCATCATTCCATATGGCCATCAATTCGTCTTTAATATCATCGTGCATATTATAGGATAACAGATTAGGAATGGTGTAATTTCCTACCTGTGTCACAATCCAGGCCACTCCATAAG
>CAJKZL010000320.1 GCA_905204385.1 uncultured Odoribacter sp.
TTCCACGATGATAACATTTTGGCGGCTTATTTTCAGTTTTTCTCCGTCATAATACCTTTGCCCCGTTTCGAAAGAGAATTTAGGAATTTCCACTTCTTCGCCTTGCATCAGGCGTTGTACGTTATCGGTGAAAGTGGCGATATCCAGGGCATCGAGGGATTCGTAATCGTATTCTCCTTTCTCGTCTCGGGGAGTATCTTCCCGGTTGACAAAGTAATTATCCAGAGAAAGGTTGATCGGTTTGATGCCGTTCACCATCAGTTGTACGGCCAGTCGTTTACTGAACGTGGTTTTCCCGGAAGAAGAAGGACCCGAGATAAGGATGACCCTGACTTTTTTGTGCCGGGTTTTGATTTTATCGGCTATTTGGGAGATTTTCTTTTCGTGCAGGGCTTCGCTGATTTTGATCATGGGACTGGTGTACTTCAGTTCGACGATTTTGTTCAGGTGGCCGATATCGGTAACTTCCAGCACCTTGCCCCAATGCCTGTTTTCGCTGAAAATCTGAAATAGTTTATCCTGAGGAATAACGGGAAGGAGGCTGGCAGGATCCGAGCGGTCGGGCATTTGCAGAAGCATTCCGTCTTTATAGGGCACTAGCCCGAATACGTTGAGGCATCCGGTGGAAGGAGCCAGGGTTCCGTAAAAATAGTCCGGTAAGTCATTCAGATAATACAGGGAGGTGAACAATTTACCCCGTGTTTCCATGAGCTCGGCTTTATCTTTGAGCCCTCTTTTTTTGAAGATCCGGATGGCTTCGTCTGTGGGTATTTCTTCGCGCACTATCGGATAGTCCCCGGCTATAATTTCCTGCATTTTGTCTTTCAGATGAGCTATACGTTCGGGAGTGAGCCGGACATCCTTGTCGACGATGCGGCAAAATATGCCATTGGAGATGTAATATTCCGCGCGCAAGGTCTTTTTGGGAAAAATCTGGGATACCGCTTGATAGAGAACGAATATCAGGGAGCGGGAATAAATGCTGTAGCCGTCGAGGGTGGTTACGTCGATGAAATTGACCCGCAGGGGATTCATGACGACGAATTGTAAATCCTGCAATTGGTTGTTGACCAGTGCCCCCAGAATGTGGTGGTGATTTTCGGGAAATACAATTTTCTTTACATCCCTTAAAGTGGTTCCCAATTCGACGTCGTAGTCCCGGTGAGTGTTTTCACAAGTGATATTAATGATGGTTTTCATGTGTTCTTTTTTTGAAGTTAGCTAAGTTACTGACAAAATAACCCGTAAACAAATAAATCGGATTAATTAATGTTTTCGTTTGCAAATTTGCCGGTACATAGCCGAAGGATTGCGGCAGAAGCCTTTCCGGCTGCATCCTGCAAGCTTCCGACTGAAAACCTTTTTTCTCCTACAAGCTTCGGCGGACAGAGGAGTCCCGAAGATCTATCGGTAGAGTTCTTTTTTTACCGGTATTTTGATTTCGTAGGTTTTGTGGTGGGGATTGTGCAATTCGTTCTTGCGCAACCAGGGATTGAATCGTTTCAGGGTTTTATAGGTGATTCCTTGTTCACGGGCAAATTCGGCCCAGTTTTTTATGGAAGTATCGACTTTTATTTTTTGTGTTTCTTCGGCAGGATGGAGGTTGCTGACCTTGAAACGATACATTTCGGGATGGTTCATAATTTGTTTTAAAGCCAGAATCCGGAACACGTAGCGTTCGGTTTCTTCCCCCAGCAGAAGGTTGTAGTAGTCTTTTTGCTGCTGTATGTTCATTTGTTTGGTGATCATGTTGGTCCCGGCATTGTAGGAAGCGGCGGCCAGGGTCCAGGAACCGAATTTGCGATATGCTTTGTCGAGGTAATCGGCGGCGGCTTGTGTGGATTTTTCGATGTGATAGCGTTCGTCCACTTCATGGTCCACTTCGAGTCCTAATTCTTTCGCCGTTCCTTTCATGATTTGCCAGAGTCCCGCTGCTCCGGCAGGGGATACCACCAGGGGATCGAGCCTGCTTTCGATGACAGCCAGGTACTTGAAATCATCGGGTATACCGTTTGCTTTGAGGATGGGTTCAATGAGCGCGAACATGCGGGGCGCATTTTTTAGGATCTGGATGGTGTGGGAATGCAGAAAGGTATTGACGATCAACTCTTTTTTCAAGGCTTCCCTGACGTCCAACCGGTCCAGGGGCACAGGTTCGCCGGCCAGGGACATTTGCTCCGGCAAATGAATATCCGAACTTTCCCCGGCTTCTTCCTGGAAGATGGACCGATGATCGGATTGCGCGGATTGCGATTGCGAACGGTAAATGATGAATGCCGATAAAGCAATATTCACAAAAGTGATCAGGATACAGATATAGATCAGGATGTTTTCTTTTTTCATTTTAAAGCATATATTTGTGTACTGCAAAGATAATTAAAAAACTAGATTCTTTATGTACGACTTTGACCGGGTAATCGACCGTTTTGGAACGGATTGTGTGAAATATGACGCGATAGGGGAGGAATGCGGCTCTTCCGATATTTTGCCGATGTGGGTAGCCGATATGGATTTTCAAAGTCCTCCGGCCGTGAGGGAAGCGGTAAGACAATGTTGTGAACACGGTGTTTTCGGTTATACTTTTCGTTCCGCCGAGGGCAAGGACGCCTTCCGGGAATGGGTGCGCAAGCGTTACGGGTGGGAGGTATGTCCGGAATGGCTCTCTTCGAGCCCGGGAATTGTGACGGCGCTTTCGCTGGCCGTCAGGGCGTTGACCGAGCCGGGCGATCGGATTTTGATCATGACTCCTGTGTATCCTCCTTTTTTTTCAGTGGTCAGGGATAATGGACGGGAGCTGGTTTGCAGCCCCTTGAAGCAGGAGGGGCTGCGGTATGGCATAGATTGGGAGCATCTGGAGAAGGGGTTGCAGAGCGGGGTGCGGATGTTGATTTTGTGTAATTCCCACAATCCGGTGGGAAGGGTATGGCAAAAGGAAGAATTACAGAGAGTGGGGGAATTGTGTTGCCGCTATGGCGTTTGGATCGTGTCGGACGAGATTCATGCGGACCTGGCTTTGTTCGGGAATAAACACACCGTGATGGCTTCCGTGTCGCCGGAGATTGCGGAGCGCACCCTGACGGCGATGGCCTTGCTCATCGCCATGAGCATCGTCTTTTCCCGGGTGCTGAGCATCTCCACCGGCTTTGTGCGGTTCAATCTGGGCAGCCTGCCGGTGCTGCTGGCAGCGCTGCTGTTCGGCCCGGGAGCAGGCTTTGCCGTGGGCGCCGTGGCCGATATGATCGGCGGCGTGCTGGCAGGCTACGCCATCAACCCGCTCATCACGCTGGGCGCAGGTGCCATTGGTCTGGTGGCGGGGCTTGCATGGCAGAAGCTGCCCGGGCTGCGCACCGGCCTGCGGCTGCAGATCAGTGTACTGCTGGGACACTTTGTGGGTTCCATGGTCATCACCTCGCTGGCACTGCGCATCTTCTACGGCTACCCGTGGGCAACGCTGGCCGTGCGCATCCCCAATGCACTGATCCTGGCTGCAGTGAACACCGTGCTGCTGCGCATCCTGCTGGAAAACCGTGCCCTGATGAAGATGGTGAAGAAATAAAGGCTTTCCGTATCCGCAAAAATAGAAATTCGTCTAAAATAGTGATCTCGAAAAGAGGCATTACAATGAACTACGAACAGGCAATGGAATACATCCACGCCGTCCAGTGGGCCGGCCACAAGCCCGGCCTGACACGTACCCGCACCCTGCTGGCCGCACTGGGCGACCCGCACAAACAGCTCAGATTCGTGCATGTTGCAGGCACCAACGGCAAGGGCAGCACCGCCGCCATGATGGCGTCCTGCCTGCAGGCCGCAGGCTATCGGGTGGGCCTGTACACCTCGCCCTTCATCAACCGCTTCAACGAGCGCTTCCTGTTCTTCGGGGTGCAGATCCCGGATGAAGAGCTGGTGAGACTGGTGGAGCAGGTAAAGCCTGCCGCCGACACCATGGAGGATGTACCCACCGAGTTTGAGATCATCACGGCGCTGGGAATGCTCTATTTTGCCCAGCAGAAATGTGAAATCGTGGTGCTGGAGGTGGGCCTTGGCGGCACGCTGGATTCCACCAACGTCATTGATGCCCCGGAATGCGCAGTCATCACGGCACTGGGCATGGATCATGTGAAGGAGCTTGGCCCCACCCTTGGGGACATCGCTGCCGCCAAGGCGGGGATCATCAAGGAAGGCTGTCCGGTGGTGAGCTATGGCGGTGTGCCGGAAGCGGACGCCGTGATCCGCCGCGTGGCAGCGGAAAAGCACGCCGAGCTGACCGAGGTAGATTTCAGCAGGCTGAAATACGAGGGCGGCAGCCTTGACGCTGTGGAGTTCGACTTTGACGGCCTGACCGATGTGCACCTGCCCCTGATCGGCAGCTACCAGCCCCGGAATGCGGCGCTGGCGGTCACGGCTCTGCGGGTGATGCGTGCCCATGGCTGGAACATTCCGGAAAGCGCCATCCGCACAGGTCTGGAAACGGTCAGCTGGCCGGGCCGGTTCGAGCTGCTGCGGCACGCGCCCGCCTTCCTGCTGGACGGCAGCCACAATGCCCATGGAATGCGGGCCACGGTGCAGAGCCTGAAGGACC
>CAJKZL010000321.1 GCA_905204385.1 uncultured Odoribacter sp.
TCGTTACTTACGTTCGATAATTTTTGCGGAAATCCGCAAAAATTATCGAACGTTTATATGGCTAAAGAAGAATTTTCAACGAAAGAACGGGCTTTCATCCGGATGGCGGCGAATCAAATGGAGAAGGGTGGATTTGATGTAGACAGGGCTTGGAAAAAGATCGAGTGACGGGTGGAAGAGAAACCTGGAAAAAAAGGAAAGTGGAAGTTTTTGGGGGGAATTGTTGTTTTATTCATGGGGATCTGCGCTTTGAGCATTTGGTTGCATACCCGGATGAGGGAAGAACCGGAATTGGCTGCAACTACGGAAATCAGGGTTGCATCGGGCTTGCCGGAACTCATTTTGGCTTCGGGGGAAAAAGTTTTGCTGGATTCTTTAAGAAAGGCCGGTATGGAGCAACCGGGAGCGGTTGTGATTTATGATTCGGTTTCCCGGAGTTTGCAATATAAGAAGGAAAAATATCCGGCCGACGAGGTGGAGATGGCCTATAATGAACTTCGTATTCACAAAGGAGGAGAATATGCTCTAATCCTTTCGGACGGCAGCAAGGTATGGCTGAATGCCGAATCGGTTTTACGTTACCCTGTGAAATTTTGTCCCGGAACAAGAGAAGTGTATTTGGAAGGGGAAGCCTATTTTGAAGTTGCCTCGGACAAAGAAAATCCCTTTATTGTACATATGGGGCAAAAGTCGGTGAACGTTTTAGGCACGGTGTTCAATGTCAGCGCCTATCCATCGGATTCGTATTGGCACGTGACGCTGGCGAGTGGAAAGGTCGGGGTAAATTCTGAGGATGAGGCGTTTGTCCTGTCGCCGGGACACCAATATTTTGAAAATGTGCGGACCGGTGAGAAAGAAGTGCGGGAAGTGGTAGTCGACCAATATTTATCCTGGCGGGCCGGCAAAATCATTTTCCGGGGAGAACGTCTGGAGGATATTATTCAAAAACTGGAACGCTGGTTTGATTTCCGGATCTTCTATGTGAACGAAGAGGTCCGGGAGATGCGTTTCCGCGGAGCAATCAGTAAATATGATTCTTTTGATACGGTATTGCGGAAATTGGAAAAAACTACCGACATCCGCTTTGAAATCAAAGGGAATACAGTGATCGTCAGCAAAATTTATCGAAATTAAAAGAAAGATCCATTGGCCGATGGATCTTTCCGGTTGGTTATTCCGGTTGAACACCGGAATATTATAAACACTAATTACAAATATATGAAAAAAAAAGAATTAATTTCCTTATTCTATCCCTGGGATAGGATAAAAAAGTGTTTCATTTTTATGAACTACGTTTGTTTGTTCGTTTTTTTGTGTATTACGCAGGTTCATGCGTCTGCATTTGCGCAACAGGAAAAAGTGACGTTCAACGCAGAACGGTTGACGGTCGAGCAGGTTTTCGATGCCATTGCGGTCCAGTTGAAATACGATGTATTTTACAGTGAGGACGAACTGAATGTGAAGCGGGAAGTCGTTTTAACGAATAAAGTGATGGACATTGCTGAGGTACTCCGGCAAATCTTGGGCGATCGGTTTCAATACGATCTCGTCGGAAAAAATATCATCATTATCCCTGTTAAGCAAACGTTACCGCAGGCTGAAGCAGAAACCCTATCGGGGACTGTAAAGGATAAAGACGGTCAGCCACTGCCGGGAGTGACGGTACAGGTCAAGGGTACTTCTATCGGGGCTTCGACGGATGCAGAAGGTAAGTTCCAGTTGAAACTTCCGAAACAAGATAAATATACCCTGGTCTTTTCGTTCGTAGGCATGAAACCCCAGGAAGTCCTATGGAAGGGCAAACCCCTGAATGTAGTGATGGAAGAAGATGCCGCGGATCTGGAAGAGGTAGTCGTTACCGGTATCTATTCCCGGAAAGCCGAAAGCTTTACCGGATCGGCGACGACTTACCGCGACAAAGAGCTGAAAATGGTGGGCAATGCCAACATCCTTCAATCCCTGCGTACCTTGGATCCGGCCTTGAATATCCGCGAAAACAATCAGTTCGGTTCCGACCCGAACCGCTTGCCGGATATGGAAATCCGGGGTAAAAGTAGTGTCGTCGGCTTAAAGGAAGAGTATTCCACCGACCCCAATCAGCCTCTTTTTATCCTGGACGGTTTTGAAACCAGTCTGGAAACCGTTGTTAATCTCGACATGGAACGGGTCGGTTCTATCACGATCCTGAAGGATGCCGCTTCCACAGCGATCTATGGTTCGAAAGCTGCCAACGGTGTCGTTGTGGTAGAAACCAAGAAGCCGGAAGCCGGGAAACTGCGGTTACGCTATACGGCAGACATGATTGTAGAAATGCCGGACCTGAATTCCTACCATTTGATGAATGCTGCCGAGAAGCTGGAATTTGAACGGATGGCGGGAGTATATACAACAAGTTCTTCCCGTCCCGAGGACCAGTTAAATTACGATACATGGTATAATATGCGGCAGGCGTGGATTCGGAGCGGGATCGACTCTTATTGGCTGAGCGAGCCTGTACGCACCGGTTTTATGCACAAACACAGCTTTGCCATAGAAGGTGGCGATGAAAATATGCGCAATAATGTGGGCTTGAATTATTCCGCTAAAGATGGAGTGATGAAGCAATCGGTGCGGGACATTTTAGGAGGATATGTCACTTTGATGTACCGGAAAAATAATTTTAGTTTTAACAATAGCCTGAATGTAGATTATACAAAGACGGAAAACCCGGTCATCCCTTTTTCTTCCTATGCCAAAGCCAATCCTTATTACCGGAAACGGAACGACGAAGGAGTAGCGGAGAAATACCTTGAAAACAGAAAGGTGGGGGCACGCACCGTGAAAGCGTTCAACCCGATTTATGATGCTGAACAGGGGAATGAAGACAAAGGCACACAGTTCGGTATCCGTGAACAGTTTCAGGCCGAATGGTCCGGTTTGAAAGATACCCGGATACGGGCTCGTTTCGGACTCAACAAGAATAACAAGGACTCGCATATTTTTAAATCGCCTGAATTGTCTGAATTTAACGACAAGGAAGAAACTAAAAGGGGATCCTATAAAAAGAATACGGAAAGCACCTTTAGTTATGACGGGGAACTGACCATTACGTATGGGGCTTTGCTGGGCGAAAGGCATATGATCAATGCGGTGGGAGGATGGAAATTCAATTCCAGTAAAACAACCCGTGATGCTTATGTGGCTATCGGCTTTGCAAATGATGAAATCAGAAATCCGGCTTTTTCAAGCATGTATGAAGAGGACAGCAAGCCTACATACGGGGAAAGCGAATCCCGGGGTACCAGCTTTTACGGCAACTTCGGTTATTCGTACGATAACCGTTATCAGTTGGATGCTACGATTCGTATGGACGGTTCCTCCGTTTTTGGGGTAAACCGTCATTTTACCACCATCTGGTCGACCGGTATTTCCTGGAACTTGCATAACGAGAAGTTTATTAAAGATGCCGGATGGACCAATTTATTTAAGTTGAGAGCTTCTATCGGTAATCCCGGTAATCAGAATTTCGATTCCTATCAGTCTTTTACAACCTATATTTACAATACCCAACTGCTGAATGTGCTCGGAACCGGCGTGACCATTCAGAAATTCGGCAACCCGGATCTGGAATGGCAGAAAACCTTGAATCTGACCGTGGGTACGGATATTTCCCTGTTCGATAATATTTTCCGGTTGAACCTGGATTATTATGAAAAACGCACCGATCCGGTGCTGGTGAATGTAGATATTCCTGCTTCCACCGGTACGACTTCTTATGTCACTAATTTCGGGAAGCAAATCACCCGGGGGCTGGATGGCCGGTTAACCCTGGAGCCTTTGGCCAGGATGGCTAATGGCCTCAACTGGACGTTGACGCTGACCGCCCGGCATCAGAAGAGCGAATACCGGGACATCGGAGATAAGATGAGCAGCGTGAACAAATTCAATCAGTCCAAAAGCCTGCAGCGGATTTATGACGGCGGAAGTCCTTACGATATTTGGGCTGTCCGTTCGGCCGGAATCGATCCTTCCGCCGGCCGGGAAATTTTTATCAAAAGCAAAATAGAGGGTAAAAAGCAGAAAGACATAGCAACCGAATTGAATATTTCCCTTAAAACCGTTGAAAACCAAATGGCTATCGCTTATAAGAAAATTAAAAGCGAATTGAAAGACTATCTCCCCTTATTAATATTTTTACTCGCTAATTAAAAAAATCCGTTTATCCTCTTGGGGGTTTTGGCTCCCTGATCCGTTTATTAAGAACAAAAGCGGAAAATATGAACGAACGGATACATAAATACTATTATGAAGAACTTTCCACGGAAGAGCGACTATCCCTGCTGCGCGATGTCGAGGCGAACGAAGAACTCAAAAAAGAATTTGCAGAATATCAAAATCTATATGCCTTGTTGAACTTAGGACATCAGGTACAGGATAAAGCAATCGGCAAACAAAAATACGACCGCTTTATTTTGCAAAAGCAACACACCGTGATGTGGAAGCGTTGGACACGCCGGATCGGGTATGCGGCAGCTATTCTCATTTTAGTCGTTTCAACAAGTTTATTGACATATTGGTACGCGCTGCCTAAG
>CAJKZL010000322.1 GCA_905204385.1 uncultured Odoribacter sp.
TTTTTGAAAAAGGCCAGGGCATATTCCCACTTTTCTCCTTCGTGTACGAATTTTATTCCCATGTCCGAATCGTCTTCCAGTCCCACGTAATAGGAAATTTGGAAAAAGAAATTGTTGGCGCTTGCGGGTTGTATTCCGAAGGGCACACGGGTTAATCCGATTTCAAGATGGTTTTTGTCTGAAAACCGGTAGCCTATCCAGCCGTATTTCAGCATAAATCCGCCGAAAGCCGTGCTATAATAACGGGCATCTGCCTCAAGCAGGAAATTTTTATAGGAAGCTTTGGGTTGAAGCATAAAGACATCGTAGCCGAAGTCGCCTCCGCGGTCGCGGTGTCCACTGTTCCAATCCGAAAGATTGTAGTTGAACCGCAAGGCCCCGCCGATGTGAACATGCGGCTTTTCGGTTTCCGGCTGGCCGGATGCCGGCGGAATCATAAAGAGAAACAGGCTGCAAAACAATACTATATATTTCATGTTTTTGGTGACTTAATAGTTATTCCCCGCAAATCTTATTCTGCTGTAACGAAGAATGAAGTACGACGGTTACACTTCCGTACCTTCTGCTGTAACCGTGGGACCGATAGGGCCGTACATGCAATGATAGCTTTTTAATAACCGATGCCCCGGAGGAGAGGCTTTGTGTTAGGCGTGGACCGGAAGCCAGGGTGCTGCCGGATTTCCGGCCGGTTTTGTTCCGGGTGATCCTAAATAGAGTAGAAAATGGATTTTTTAAATTATACCGAGTGGCAGGATATTGCGGATACTTTACATCTTTTACTGCAAATCACGGGCAAAGTGAAATTGGCTCATGCTCCCCGGCGGCCGGAATGGGGGCATATCCGGCAATATCTGACTTTAGACGGAATTACGACGGGCATTATTCCGGCTGACCCGGTCTGCTTCGAAATCCGATTTAATTTCAGGGCGAACGAAGCGGGCTTTTACAATGACCATGGAAAAGCGGCTATTGTAAAATTGGAAGACGGCAAGAGTGTCGGAGCGTATTACCGCCAATTTATGAGTGCCTTGAAGGAAATCGATGCCGCGACGGAAATCCATGTCCGTTCGCAGGAATTTTATGATCCTGTGGATTTAGACAAAGATGAAAAGCATCATGCCTATGGACAAAAAGAAGTCTCGATTTGGTTGGAGAATATGCTGTTTGCGTATAAAGCTTTGAACCGTTTTATAGCGCCCTACAGAGGGAACACCTACGGTCCGGCCTATTATTTCGGCACCATGGACCTCTCTTGTCAGGTATTTAGCGGAGAGACCGCTCCCTGGGGGAAAAGCGGTAAGGTGATGCCTTTTAATTTTGACGAACGTAATTATGAATGTGGTTTCTGGCCCGGGGATCCTCAATTTCCGGAGCCTGGATTTTATGCTTTCCCCTATCCCTTTATCCGCGATTTGAAGGGCAATGAAAAGTTTTTGCGTCCGGATAAAGCAGTTTACAGACCGGATAAAACAGCGTTTTTCTTCACTTTAAAAGATGCAATGAATTATCCCAATCCTGAAAAAATGGCGGCGGATTTCTGTCAATCGGGTTTTGAACTGATTCAGGAGGTCGACCGTTGGAAAAATCTCGACTGGATTACCCGTCCGTTGGATTATCCCGGTTGAAGAACCTGATATCCGGCGACATGACAATACCGCCGGATATCAGACAGATGGATTATTTTATCCTTAACTCTAATTTAGCTCCCTTTATTCCTTTAGCGTTTGCTTCAAAGGTAACGGTCCCCGGTTTTTCTCCGGATTGTACAATGGCTGTGAGCATTCCGCTGAACAAGGGCATTTCCGGTTCGTGGAACAGTTCGGTACAAGTGGGGTCGCCGTTGGCTGCGGCTCTGAATCGGCCGTTTCCTTTGACTTTAAACCGGATGACATGGTCGGCTTCGGGGCATAGGTTGCCATCTTTGTCCACTACCCGGACAGTGATAAAGGAAAGATCCTTTCCGTCGGCGTCCAGAAGGGTACGGTCGGCAGTTAATACCAGATGGTCGGGTTCGCCGGCCGTATGGATTTCTTTTTCAGCTACTGCATTTCCCTGGTCGTCGTAAGCGATCACTTTAAGAGTGCCCGGTTCGTAACGGGTGTCCATCCACATCAACCGATAGCGTTGCTGGCGTTTGAAGTTTTCCTGAGAGGTTTTGTCGCCGCTGTTTTGTACTTTGACGGAAAGGTCTTTGCTTCGTTTTCCTTGGCTTTTGCCGTTAATAAATAATTCCGCCGAGGGATAATTGGTGTAGACAAATACCGGAGTGATTTCTCCTTCCCGCCCTTTCCAGTTCCAATGGGGCAGCATGTGGAGCGTTTCAGCTTCTTTGTTCCAGTGGCTGCGATACAGGTAATAACGGTCTTTGGGTATTCCGGCCAGATCGATAATGCCGAAGAGTGAACTATGGCTGGGCCAATCGGAATAATAGGGCGTAGGTTCCCCCAGGTAGTCGAAGCCTGTCCAGACGAATTCCCCCATACACCAGGGATAATCTTCGTGCTGTATGAAATCGTCTTCAGGGAGGTTGGACCATGTGCAATGTTCCACATCGTAGGACGAGCTTTGATGGTCGGGGTATTTAGGCATGGATTTGCGCACTACGGGAAATTTATATACTCCCCGTGAACTGATGGTCGAAGCGGTTTCACTTCCTAACACCAATTGCTGGGGCAATTTTTCATAGGCTTCAGGATATGCCCAGGGACGGTAATTGAATCCGGCAATATCCATGATGGCGGCAAAATTATTGTTTACGACGGCTCCCGGATTGTCCATGCCCTGGGTCACCGGACGGCTGGGATCTTCCCTATGGCAAATATCCTGCAGGAAGCGTCCGCGCTTTACGCCGCCTTTGACGCTTTGTTCGGGTACTTCATTCCCGATACACCACATCACTATGCTGGGGTTGTTGCGGAACTGACGGAGGAGATTCAGAAGATCCTTTTCTGCCCATTCGTCGAAAAGAGTATGATAGCCGTTCTGGCATTTCGGTACCTTCCATTCGTCGAAGGATTCTGCCATGACCAGCATGCCGGTTTCATCACAAATGCGGATTAATTCCGGGGCCGGCATGTTGTGGGATGTGCGTATGGCATTACAGCCCATCTCCTGGAGTATCCGTATCTGGCGCCGTATAGCGGCTTCATTGACCGCCGCTCCCAGCGGCCCTAAGTCGTGGTGCATGCACACTCCTTTGAAGACAATGCGTTTGCCGTTCAGGAAAAATCCTTTATCGGGGATCACTTCGATAGACCGGATGCCGAAAGGAGTGGAGTATTCGTCTTTTAAAGTTTCGCCCTCGTATAAGCGGGATACGGCAGTGTAGAGAGTCGGCGATTGTAAATCCCACAATCGAGGGGATTCTACGATAAACTCCTGGCTTATCTCGTGAGGTTTATAAGAATTGGGCCGGGATTCACCGCTGGCCACCACCTGACCTTTGTCGTTTTTGATTTCGGTGATTAACCGGAATTTCCTGATATCCTTGTCCGCAGGATAAGCGATGGCGGTCTTTAACTGTATTTTGGCCCATTCCTTGCGCACTTTGGGTGTCGTCAGTTGGGTCCCCCATACCGGAATATGCACATCGCTGGTTACGATGAGGTGTACATTGCGGTAAAGTCCGGCTCCCGGATACCAGCGCGAAGATTCCGGAAGATTTTCAAGGCGGACGGCCAGCAGATTATCTCCTGCTTTGACCAGGTGAGTGATGTCTAAGTGAAAGGAACTGTAGCCATAGGGCCAATATCCTGCTTCCTGGCCGTTAACGTAAATTTTGGCGTGGCTCATGGCACCGTCGAAAAGCAACATCGCTTTTTGCCCCGGTCCGAAATCCGGAATCCGGAAAGAAGTTCTATACCAGCCTACACCGACAAACGGAAGTCCTCCGGTACGTCCGGCATGTTCCGTTGCTTCCTTTTGCCCGTCCTGGGCGATTGCAACATACTGAGCGTCGTTGCGCGAACTGAAAGGCCCGTAGATGGCCCAATCGTGAGGCACGGTGACCGTTTGCCATTTGCTGTCGTTAAAGGCTGAGGAAATGGCTTCGGGATGATCCTCCCGCGAAAATTTCCATCCCTTTTCAAGCAGAGACTCCTGGCGTACTTGCCCATGTCCTTCCA
Source organism: uncultured Odoribacter sp. (assembly GCA_905204385.1). Next base: position 4,125 of record CAJKZL010000322.1, read on the forward strand.
GAAGACAGAAAAAGGTGACGATTAATAGTAATTGAAATTTATTCATACAATTATGGATAAAGATTAAATTCCAAATATAGTTTAATTTTTTTAATTATGCTCAGGAAGACCGATAAGGGAATGTCTCCTGTTTACAAGGAAAGGCCTGTCCTGACAATGCGGGACAAGCCTTTCCTTTAAGCAAATGTAAAAATATATTTCTTTACCGGACGTCGAGGATTAGTAAACCCATTCGAAATCGTCGACATGAAGTTCATTATTCGTACTACCTGTCAGATAATCTCCCCTTGCACTCGTTGCACAGGATATGACTAGGGAATAATCTTTCGAAGGCATGGCGGCGGCTGGGGAATACCAGTTTATCGGAATAATGAGTTCTTTCCAATCCTCGGCATTTTCGCCTAAATTGACGGAGGCATATGCTAAAATAT
>CAJKZL010000323.1 GCA_905204385.1 uncultured Odoribacter sp.
AATTGACAATGGCTTTATTATAGATGTCGTCGATGATTTTTTCCAGGATTTCTTCGATCAACGATTGTTCGATGGAATCGAAATCGGCATCGGTAGAATAGTCTGCATAATTCGAGAAAGAAGAATCAAAGTCGAAATTCTCTTCTTCGGCTTTGGTGTTGGTATACTTCACCCGGATTTCAATGGTAAGGCGGTTCGATGCCGCCACTTCGTCTTTCTGAATATCGATGGGACGGGAATAATATTTGGTGATTTGGCCTTCGAAGCGGATATCTCCGTTATTATCCGTTAACTGGCTGAGTCCGGTTTTTTGCCGGATGTAGTTGGTCAGGTTTTCCGTAAACATAGAACTCAGATAGGGCACTACGAGCGGCGCCTTGTTGGGAAAATAGTCGACGGAAAAAGTTTTGATGTCGGGGCTCAAAGAACCTCCGGTCATATTGTAGGTGACTTTAGCGATTTTACAACTATGACAGCAGGCAATCGCCAGAAATAGAACAGCTATAAATTTAATTTTTGACATATCAGGCAGAACTGTTATTTTTTAATTGTGAATCCTATCCTTCTTCTGTTAAAACGGTACTCGACCGGGGAAGTTGGGGTCGGGTGACAAAAGTAGCATTTTAAATGCTAAAAGCTTTCGGATGATTCCTTTTTTCTTATGGCAGAAATTCTTTAACCTTCTTTCTTTGTTTATCTTAAGATTTTTCTTTTGGGTGATCGGTACTGTTTTTAACTTTCCAGATGATATTCTTTCAGCTTCCGGTAAAGAGTACGTTCGGATATACCCAAATCTTTGGCTGCCAGTTTGCGTTTACCGTGATTTTTTTCCAGTGCTTTAAGGATCAGTTCTTTTTCCTTTTCCTCAATTGAAAACGACTCCTCGATGATTGCTTCGGCTTCCTGTTCGGCAGTTGCCGGATAGATCTTGGCCGGTACGGTTGGAGAAGTCGCTACCGGAGGATTTTCGTACAGATTGTGCAGCACGATGGAAGTCCCGGGATCGGGAATGGATTCTTTGGCCGGTTCGTTTTGCATCAGATCGTAAACCAGCCGCTTCAGATCGTTCATATCCTTTTTCATGTCAAAAAGGATTTTATAAAGGATTTCTCTTTCAGAGGCGAAATTGGCTTCTGAATGGTCGTGATTAGCCGAGAGTGTCGGCAACATCGGATCCTGGTCCGGAATATATTTCCGTAGGGTGAGAGCATCCACTGAGCGTTCGCGTTCGATGATGGAAATCTGTTCGGTGATATTTTTCAGTTGCCTGATATTACCGGGCCAACGGTATTCCTGTAGTATTTTGACGGCGTCTTCCGTTAAGCGGACGGTGGGCATCCGGTATTTTTCCGCAAAATCGGCGGCAAATTTGCGGAATAATAAAGGAATGTCCTCTTTGCGGTCGCGTAACGGAGGAATGGTGATAGGAATGGTATTCAGCCGATAATACAGGTCTTCCCTGAACTTCCCGTTCTTGACAGCATCGGGAATATTCAGATTGGTGGCTGCAATGACGCGAACATTGGTTTTCTGTACCTTGGACGAGCCTACCCGGATAAACTCCCCGGTCTCCAGTACCCTAAGCAGGCGCGCTTGTGTCGGAAGCGGTAGTTCCCCCACTTCGTCCAGAAAAATGGTGCCGCCGTCGGTGACTTCGAAATAGCCTTTCCGGTCGGATACCGCCCCGGTAAAAGCCCCCTTTTCATGTCCGAAAAGTTCCGAATCGATGGTCCCTTCCGGGATAGCTCCGCAATTGACGGCGATATATTGTGCATGCTTGCGGGTGCTATAGGCATGTATGATCCGGGGGAAAATTTCTTTTCCCACTCCGCTTTCTCCCGTTATCAAAACGGAAAGATCCGTTGGAGCTACCTGCGTTGCCACGTCGATAGCCCGGTTTAAGCCGGGGTTGTTTCCGATAATTTCAAAACGTTGTTTGATGGCTTGAATATCTTCCATATCCATAAAATAAAGTCTCCACTGCAAAAATAGCAGTTTTGACTGACAAAAGTGCATTTTCTTTTAAAGAATCAGTAAAGAGTGCTTGAAGAAGGGCAAATCCAATGCCATTGATAAAAAATATTATAAACCATATGTATATATATAAATATTTTTCAAATAACCTTAAATTTAACTCAAAAAAATTGTGTATGTCTTTCAATAAATATAAATTTATCCCGTTTTCCCCATTGCACGTGTATACGTTTGCAAATTAAAGGTTCGATAATTTTTGCGGAAATCCGCAAAAATTATCGAACGTAAGTAACGATGAAGACCGAAGGTCCTAAGTAAAGATGAACGAAAAATTTGAAGTAATGATAAAGGATGAATGATAAACGATAACTGTCTCTATGGGTGCTTTTTAACAAAAGACCGGAACCATCGGTTCCGGTGACAAGGCGCCCCGCAGGGGTCCACTATCGTTTATCGTTCATTAAGTGACCGAAGGGCACTCATCGTTACTTTAATTTTGAAACTTGTTCCAAAATTAAACGAACGTTTTTTTAGTCCTACTGCACATAAAACGTTCAAGCATGGATTTTGTGTGACAAGAATTTTATTTTTTTTGAAAAAAATTTCGAAAGAAAGAGTTCAAGAAAAGAAAAAGATTCGCCAGAACCAGAAAATTCTGCTAATTTCCCCTTCTACTGTACTATTCATTATAAAAAGGGTCTTCTACAGAAAAAATAGCTCTGCTGCAAGAAGACCCTTCATCCAATAAGTCAACAATATTTACATTTTAACTTCCTAATACTGGGAATTACGCCATTCCATGCTTTTGATTTTACAAAGGTTCGACCATGACGAACCATCAACAGGCGTAATCTCCAATAAATTCTGATTAGGAGCTTCCCTGTATTTCGTTAAAGTCCCACCTGTTTGCGAATTATAAGTACCCACCCAAAACGTATTATAAGGCGATGAAGTAGTTTGAAAATCTACTGCAATGAAAGTAATTTCATCCGTACCTGTTTTCAATCTCATCTGTTCACACCGTTCATGGCCGGAATTATAGTCATAACACCAGAGTGTTCCTCCTACCGTATAATACAACAATGTCCGTGAAGATGAAAAAAAGAAATGTTCAGCCCGGTCAAAATCAGTGGCAACACTTTTATCTATTTTCCAGATTCCTTTTTTCGTAGGAGGTCTTGTCGCTGTCTGAACATAGGCATAAAAACAATAAATGTAATAATCGCCGTCCTCATCCTTCATCAAAGCATACGAAGCCCCATTGGTACTTCCTCCATAGGTATTTCTCGTATTTTCCCCATAAACCATCGTCCGCTTCAACTCTTTTTGTTGCCAGGGGAAAGGGTCACCGCTCAAATCTTTACCCTGCGTCATGGACGTAGCGGCAGAAGTCCCATAGAGGAACTGCTCATTTTCGGTATCGTATCCCATAAAACCGTATAATTTCCCCACCGAGTAGAAAACATAGGGGAACATGGGCAAAAGATGATTCATATCGTTTGCCAGCCGGTTTACCGGCGTTCCATAAAATTCTGACGGATTGGTGTTTCCATAAATGATAGACCCGTCGCTCAGCAGCAACCCGCGATAAGAAGTACCGGCAGGCCTGCCTCCGTTAATATTGTTCACCCGGGGAAAACCATCAATCGGATGGGCGTCCGCAGCGACTCCCAAAGAGGAATAAAACATCTGATGGATAGTGTTGTCGGCAGAACCCGTCAGATTCGCTCCATCCAGATAATAGGATTCTTCCTCTCCCATGACCCAAAAACGGATATTAGCCGTATTAGAATAACTCCCGGTATGCCATACTTTCTTGGCTCCTTTCATAATCGGCAGCCCGCTGTCTTTCAACAAATTTATTAAAACAACCGTATCTTGCTTCGGTAACATGGAAATCATATCCAAACGTACATTTCCGGCCTCATCATCCCCCAATACCAGAAACCCTCTGGACAATGTTGTCGAAACATTAATATAACTATGGGTATCGAATAACAGGCCGGTGTTTTTATCTTTAACTTTCAGATAAAGGGAATATACGCCCGGCTTTAAATCGACCGGATACTCCAGTTTACGTGTCCGTGCCAATGTAGTGCCCCAGCTGGACTGCAAATTATTGCTATTTTTGACTATCCACTTAAACTCATAGTTTTCATCCGGCATAACCGAATCCAGGGTACCGAGGATAAGCGGCTCTATACGGAGGGTGTCGGCCATATACTGGACCTGATACACCGAATCTCCAAACCGGGTGATAGATAATTCGTTCACCGGATGATAATCATAGTTTCCCTCATCATCAAAACAGGAATAAATCCCTGTCAGAAATAATAAACTGATTAAAATTAAGCTATATTTTTTCATCTTTTTCCCTTTTATAATTACCATTGATATTGATAAGATTTCCATTTGGTCACTTTATCAAACCACATCAGACGTCCGTCTTCTTCCAATACAGGTTTTTTCTTATCAAACTGCTCTTCCAGATATTGTGACATGATTTCACTGATAACCCGTTTGCGGACCGTAGTCTTGGCATTTTTTTCATTAAAATCCTCA